>DASYCS010000197.1:0-2034 GCA_036500025.1 Mesorhizobium sp.
GTGCTGATCGAGGACGGCAAGCTTGTCGGCTACATGCAGGACCGGCAAAATGCCCGGCTGATGGGCATGAAGGCGACCGGCAACGGACGGCGCGAGGGCTACGCGCACCAGCCGATGCCGCGCATGACCAACACCTATATGACCGGCGGCGACATGGAGCCGGAAGAGATCATCGCTTCGGTGAAGAACGGCATCTATGCCGTTTCGTTCGGAGGCGGCCAGGTCGACATCACATCGGGCAAGTTCGTGTTTGGCTGCACGGAGGCCTACATGATCGAGAACGGCAAGGTGACGCAGCCGATCAAGGGCGCGATGCTGATCGGCAACGGGCCGGACGCCATGCACCGCGTTTCCATGATCGGCAACGACATGAAGCTCGACACCGGTATCGGCATGTGCGGCAAGGCCGGGCAAGGCGTGCCGGTCGGCGTCGGCCAACCGCATCTGCGCATGAACCAGATGACGGTGGGCGGCACGCGAGTCTAGAGGCGAGATAGCCGGCGCGCCGAAAGGAACGAGGTCTTTTTTCGTAGGACCGCAGGGCGGACATATCCAAGGATACCGCGCGCATGCCGTTCTCTTTGCATGCTTGAACGGTCAATGCTCAAACGGCGCGCCATTCAGGCACCGGCGTTCACCGCCGCTGCTTCGGCTTTTCAAGCAGCGCAACCGTTTCGACATGCGGCGACCATAGGAACTGGTCGATGGGCGTCACGCTCTTCAGGCGGTAACCGCCGTCGAGCAGGATGCGCAGGTCGCGCGCCAGCGTGACCGGGTTGCACGAGACGGCGGCGACGAGCGGCACGTTTGAGCGCGCGATCTGCTTCGACTGATCCTCGGCGCCGGCGCGCGGCGGATCGAACACCAGCCCGTCGAAGCCGTTCAACTCCTTGAAGGTGAGCGGGCGCCGGAACAGGTCCCGCCGCTCATGGGTGACACGCTTGAGGCCGGCAGCGAAACGAAAGCCGTGATCCAGCGCGGCAAGGGCGGCCGCATCGCCTTCCACTGCATGGACTTCCGAATTCGAGGCAAGCCGCAACGCGAAGCTGCCGCAGCCGGCGAAAAGATCGGCCACCTTCTTGCCCCGCGCCAGATGTTGGCCGACCAGCGCGGCCATCGCCTGCTCCGCCGGCTGGGTGGCTTGCAGGAAAGCGCCCGACGGCACGTTTACCGCCACCGCATCGAACAAGACCACCGGCTTTTGCGGCTCGACGACGATTTCGCCGTCGATCGACAGGCGGGCAAATCTTTGCGCGATGACGAAATTGGCGGCGATACGGCGCTGGTGTTCGCCCAGTTTGCCGGAATCCTGCGCGGCTATGTCGAGGCCTGAAGTGGTCGCCGTCACCGTCATGTGGAAAGACTTGGTCGTCGCGCAGATGAGTGCGGCAAGGGCCTTCAACCCATCAAGCGCGACCATGATTTCCGGCAGCGAAATCGGGCATTCGACGATCGAAATGACTTCGCTGGAAAGGGCGCGGACAAAACCGAACAGCATGCCGCCGTCCGTCCGGCGCGCGGTAAACGTCACCCGGCGGCGGCTATGCGGCTCGCAGGGCACCAGCGCGCCGATCTCGGCCTCGATGCCCTTCATCTTCAGCGCGTGGCCGACCTTGGCGCGCTTCCACTCCCGATAGGCTTCCGCCTCCAGATGCTGCACGGCGCAGCCGCCGCATTCGGTGAAATGACGGCAGGCCGGCGCGATCCGGAGCGGCGAGGGATCGATCACCGCCATCAGCGTGGCACGGTCCTTCTCACGCGCCGCATTGACGGTTTCGCCGGGCAGCGCGAAGGGGATAAAGACATCGCCCTGCCCGGTTTCGGCGATGCCGTCGCCCTGTGAGCCGAGCTTCACGATTTCGAACCGTGCGGTCATTCGGTTTTTTCTCCGGCAAGCAGGAATTCGCGGTTGCCGTCGCCGCCTTCAATGGGTGATGGATGAACACCGAGCGCGCGCCAGCCGGGCACGGCGTCGAGCCATTGCCGCAATTCCTGCGCCATGCGCCCGGCATCGTCGGGATTTTTCAGCAGGCC
>DASYCS010000198.1:0-5201 GCA_036500025.1 Mesorhizobium sp.
CGAGATTTACGAGCAGATCAAGCGGCACAAGACCACGCTCCTGTTCGTCAACACGCGCAGCCAGGCCGAACTTTTGTTTCGCGAATTGTGGCAGGTCAACGAGGATACGCTGCCGATTGCGCTGCATCACGGCTCGCTCGATGTCGGCCAGCGCCGCCGCGTCGAGAAGGCGATGGGCGACAATGCGCTTCGGGCCATCGTCGCCACCTCGACGCTCGATCTCGGCATCGATTGGGGCGATGTCGATCTGGTCGTGCATGTCGGCGCGCCGAAGGGGGCGAGCCGGCTGGCGCAGCGCATCGGGCGCGCCAACCACCGCATGGACGAGCCGTCGAAGGCGATCCTCATTCCGGCCAACCGCTTCGAAGTGCTGGAATGCCGCGCAGCACTCGACGCCAATTATCTGGGCGCGCAGGATACGCCGCCGCTGACCGATGGCGGGCTGGATGTGCTGGCGCAGCATGTGCTGGGCTGCGCCTGCGGCGCGCCCTTCCTGGCGGACGATCTGTTCCGTGAAATCCGCACGGCGGCGCCTTACGCAAAACTTGAGCGGACAGTTTTCGACCGCGTGGTCGATTTCGTCGCCACCGGCGGCTACGCGCTGAAAAGTTATGAGCGCTATGCCCGCATTCGCAAGAACAAGGACGGGCTGTGGCGGGTTTCCAGCCCGCGCGTCGCCCAGCAATACCGGCTGAATGTCGGCACCATCATCGAAGTGCCGGCGCTCAACGTGCGCTATGTGAAGGCCGGGGCGAAGGCTTCGTCCGCGCGCGGCGGCATGGTGCTGGGCAAGATCGAAGAGGCATTCCTCGAAACGCTGACGCATGGCGACACTTTCCTGTTCGCCGGAAAAATCCTGCGCTTCGAGGGCATCCGCGAAAATGAATGCTTCGTTTCCAGCGCACCGGGCAAGGACGCCAAGGTGCCGTATTATGGCGGCGGCAAGTTCCCGCTCTCCACCTATCTGGCAAGCCAGGTCCGCGCCATGCTGGACGATCCGGCGCGCTGGAAGCTGCTGCCGGAGCAGGTGGCCGACTGGCTGCGCATACAGGCCGAAAAATCGGTGCTGCCCAAGCGCAGCGACCTGTTGATCGAGACGTTTCCGCGCAGCAACCGGCATTATCTGGTGGCCTATCCGTTCGAGGGAAGGCTGGCGCACCAGACGCTCGGCATGCTGTTGACCCGCAGGCTGGAGCGGGCGGGCGCGCGGCCGCTCGGTTTCGTCGCCACCGATTATGCGCTGGCGATCTGGTCGCTGGGCGACATGGGCGCGATGTTCAAGGCGGGGAAGCCGTCGCTGGCGGCCCTGTTCGACGAGGACATGCTGGGCGACGACCTGGAGGCGTGGCTGGCCGACAGCTGGCTTTTGAAGCGAACCTTCCGCGCCTGCGCGCTGATTTCGGGCCTGATCGAAAAGCGCCATCCCGGCCAAGAAAAGAGCGGGCGGCAGGTGACGGTTTCGACCGATCTCATCTATGACGTGCTGCGCAGCCACGAGCCGGACCATATTCTGTTGCAGGCGACGCGGTCGGACGCGGCCGCCGGGCTGCTCGATGTCAGGAGACTGGCCGACATGCTCTCGCGCATAAGCGGGCGAATCGTGCATAAGCAGCTTGGGCATATCTCGCCGCTGGCGGTGCCGATCATGCTGGAAGTCGGCAAGATGCCGGTCAACGGCGAAGCCGACGAGACGCTTCTGATGGATGCCGCCGATCTGGTCGAGGAGGCCATGGGCCAACGATGAACTTTGCCACCGCCAGCATGGCCGACACAAGGCGCGACCTTATCGAGGTCGCCGGCGAGCGTGCGCTGTGCGACCGGCGCGGGGTGCTGTACTTCCCCGATCACGGCTTGCTGGCCGTATCCGACCTGCATCTCGAAAAAGGTTCGTCGCTGGCGCGGCGCGGCGCGCTGTTGCCGCCCTATGACACGGCGGCGACGCTTGTCCGGCTCCAGGCGGTTATCGGCGACTATCAGCCGGCCGTCGTCGTCAGCCTCGGCGACAGCTTTCACGACGGTGCGGGGGCGGCGCGCATGCATTCGAGCTTTCGCGAGCATCTGGAAAGCCTGATGGCCGGGCGCGACTGGTTCTGGGTCGCCGGCAACCACGATCCCGAAGCGCCTGCCGGACTGTCCGGCACGACCGTGCGCGAGATTCTGGTCGGCGCGCTTTCGTTTCGGCACGAGCCGTCGAGGCAGCGGATCGAGGGCGAAATTTCAGGCCATCTGCACCCTTGCGCGCGCATCGTGCAGCGCGGGCGCTCGGTGCGGCGGCGTTGTTTCGCCGGCGATGGCGGGCGCATGATCATGCCGGCCTTCGGCGCCTATACCGGCTCGCTCAACGTGCTGGACCGCGCCTATGCCGGGCTGTTTCGCCGTGAAAGCCTGACCGCCTACATGCTGGGCGCCAAGCGCATCTTCGCGCTTCCCGGCTCGATGCTGCAACCCGGCTGATCGACCTGGAGCACCCGTGGGAAGCACTCTTCTGGAGCACCCTTCGGGCGGCCTTGCATCAATCCTTGCGGAAGATGACGCGCCCGAGCCAGCCCGTCAGCATTGCGAGGCTGATGGCGAAGACGCCATAGAAGATGGAATGATTGTGGGCGAGGCGAAACACCATCTGCTCGAAGCCCGATTTGCGGATTTCGAGCTGCGCTGAATTTTCCTTCACGAACAGGCCGTTCTTGAACAGGAACGCGCGCGCCCTGTGGGTGCCGACCTGCACGTCGGGGGCAAGCCGCACGGTGGCGCGGAAAAGATTTTGCGACAGGAACTGCACGCCGCCGACATTTTCGCTGTAGAGGCCGCTCGCCGATTTGCGCTGGCGCAGCGCCTTGGTGAAATCCTGGATGTCGGTGGCGTTGCTGTCGGTCTCGGCCGGCTGCATGTAGATGTTGCCGAGGCCTAGCGACAGCTGCTTGTAGCTGTTCGGCTCCGTAATATCCTGCAACGGCCTGGTGCTGGCCAGCGAATAGGAGACCGGCACATTTTCGAAAGTTTCCGATTGCGTGTTGACCCAGACGCCGAGCACGCGGTCCTTGCGCCTGACCACCACAGGCTGCCCCGGCCCTTCCAGCACCACGATGACATCGTAGCGGCCCTGCCTGGCGATCTGTGGATCGGCGTCTTCGAGCGAGCCGAAGATGGTGAGGTCGGCGCCGGAAAAACCCGCGGTGATGGCGACATTGTCGGTGGAAAGCCCGATCTGGATGCCTTCATTGTGTACCAGCTGCGCATGCGCGGCTTGCGGCGCGAGCAGGGCGGCCAGCAGGGCGGCGATGTTCAGGGGCTTCAATCCGGGCATCAATCCAGCCCCAGCGCGGAAAGCGAATAAAGATCGGGCGGCACCACGAACAGGCCGATGGCAAGACGGATGGCAACCGCCAGCACCAGCAATGCCAGCAAGGCGCGCAGCTGTTCGCCGCGCAGTTTCTGGCCGACCTTGGCGCCATATTGCGCGCCGGCGACGCCGCCTGCCATCAGCACGAACGCCAGGATGACGTCGACGGTCTGGTTGGTCGCCGAATGGATGAGCGTCGTATAGGCCGATGTGAAGATGATCTGGAACAACGAGGTGCCGATGACGACGTTGGTCGGAACCTTCAGCAGGTAGATCAGCGCCGGCACCATGATGAAGCCGCCGCCGACACCCATGATCGATGACAGGAAGCCGATGGCCGCGCCGAGCGCCAGCACCGGAATGACGCTGACGAACAGCTTGGAGGCCCTAAAGCGCATCTTCAGCGGCAGGCGGTGGATCCAGTTGTGCTGGCCGGATTTCTTGAGCACGGGCGCCGCGCCGCTGCGGGTCATGCGCAGCGCATTGACGCTTTCGACCAGCATCAGGCCGCCGACGGTGCCGAGCAGGACGACATAAAGCAGCGAGATGAACAGGTCGAGCTGGCCAAGCCGGCGCAAGAGGCCGAACACGAATATGCCGCCCGTCGAGCCGAACACGCCGCCGGCGAGCAGCACCCCGCCAAGCTTGAAGTCGAGCGTGCCGCGCTTCATGTGCGACAGCGCGCCGGAGAAGGAAGAGGCGATGACCTGGTTGGCGCCGGTGGCGACGGCGATGGCCGGGGGGATGTTGTAGAAGATCAGCAGCGGGGTGATGAGGAAGCCGCCGCCGACGCCGAACATGCCCGACAGGAAGCCGACCGCAGTGCCCATGGCCAGCAGCACGAAGACGTTGACGGAAATTTCCGCGATCGGGAGATAGATGCCCACCCGTCAGTCTCGATCAATTTGCCCGTCGGCCGACATGGCCGCTTTTGTTCATAGCACCGAAAAGCTAACCCGTTCTTGCCGCAACGGCGCAACCGCGATTGTGACGCCGAAACAAAAACTATCTCAATCGGTTAGCAGGCAAATTTGTGGCACGGCGTCGTGGAAGCGACGCCAATGCGGCTATTTGTGCGCAAGCAGCGACTTCACCAGCTTTTCATCCACTTCGCCCGTCGCCGGCATGCCGTTGTCGCCCTGGAAGGCGACGATGGCGTTCTTCGTCTTCTGGCCCATCACGCCATCGGTCCCACCGGCGTCGTAGCCGTTCTTGTTTAGGATGCGCTGGATGTTCTGCACGGCCTTCTTCATGTCGATGCCGGCGGTCGTGGAGGGCGTGCCCTCCTGCCAGGATTCGGGAATGTCGACCGAATTGGCGGCCACATCCACGGGCTTTGCCTTCCACAACTCCGTCGTGGCGCGAGCCTGCTCAAGCTGCTCGGGGCGCAGCGCATGGGCAATCTCGTCGCGCTTGGAAGCCGCATCCTTGTCGCCTGTCTTGGCGACGAGGGCGAACCATTTATAGGCGTCTTCGAGGTTCTGCTTCATGCCGACGCCCTTGGCGGCCAGGATGCCGAGGTTGAACTGGCTGTCCTTGACGCCGAGATCGGCGGCGGACTGGAACCAGCGCGTGGCCGATTCATTGTCGGTGACGCCATCGGCGGCCATGGCGAAGAGCACGGCCAGATTGTGCATGGCGCTGGCGTTGCCCTGGGCGGCGGCGAGCTGATACCAGGTCTTGGCCTTCTGGATGTCGCGGGTGACGCCGATGCCTTTTTCGTAGAAATTGCCGATGCGGTATTCCGCCGGCGCAAGGCCGAGTTCGGCGGATTTTTCATACCATTTGGCGGCGGCCGCCATGTCCTGCTTGACGCCGCGCGCCTCTGCATAACGCGACGCGACCTCGAACAGCGCCTTGG
>DASYCS010000199.1:0-8689 GCA_036500025.1 Mesorhizobium sp.
CCAATGCGATCCGGTATAAGCCTTGGCTGGGTCAATGCCCAAATGGCCACATGGGTGTCGAGCAGTATCCTCAAGGTTTATCCACGCCGAACATCTCGGCAATTTCGGCGTCCGTCGAATTCCATTCTTCAAGCGTAAACGGCGGATACTCACCTTCGAACATACCGAGCTTGCGTCCGGTCTTCTTGACAGTCTGTACCGGCACCAGTCGCGCCGCCGGCTTGCCGTTGCGGGCGATGATGATTTCGCTCTCCGCGCCGCTTTCGACCGCCTCCACCAGACGCGAGAGCGAGGTCTTTGCATCCAGCATGTTGACGACAGGCATTGTTTAGCCTCCTTAGCTAATCCTGGCTAAGATAACGCCGCGAGCACGAAAATACAAATTATTCCGCGTCCAGCGGTTCCGTGCCGGCCGGCTTGCCGTCGCGGGAAAGGCGAATCTTTTCAACCTTGTCTTCGGCGGCCTTCAACAAGCGGTCGCAATGCGCCTTCAGCGCCTCGCCGCGCTCATAGATGCGGATCGACTGGTCTAGCGGCACGTCGCCGCGCTCCAGATCGTCGACGATCTTCTCCAGCGCATCGAGCGCCTGCTCGAAGCTCATCGCCTTCACATCTTCATTCGCTTCGTCAGCCATGCTCATCCTTTCATCAGCCGCCCGACATGGGCGGCAACCGAAAACGCCAGTCCCTGTAGATCGTAGCCGCCCTCAAGCAGGCTGACGAGGCGGTTGGCGCTGTGGCGCGCCGCGCGCTCCATCAGCAGCCCCGTCGCCCAGTCGAAATCATCTTCGGTCAGGTTGATCTCGGCCAGCGGATCGCGGTGGTGCGCGTCGAACCCGGCCGAGACGATTATCAGGTCCGGCCGGAAATCGTCCAGCGCCGGCAAGACGCGCGACAGGAAAGCGTCGCGGAAATGATCGCTGCCGGTGCGAGGTTCAAGCGGGGCGTTGACGATGTTGCCGGCGCCCGTCTCATCCTTGGCGCCGGTGCCGGGATAAAGCGGCATCTGGTGCGTGGAACAATAAAGCACCGAAGGATCGTCCCAGAAGATATCCTGCGTGCCGTTGCCGTGATGCACGTCCCAGTCGACGATGGCCACCCGCTCGGCGCCATGCTTTTTCTGCGCGTAACGCGCGGCAATCGCTGCCGTGTTGAACAGGCAAAAGCCCATTGCCGTGGTCTTTTCGGCATGATGGCCGGGCGGGCGGGCGGCCACGAAAACATTGTCGGCACGGCTTTCGAACACATCGTCCACCGCCGCATTGGCAGCGCCGATCGCCGTCACGGCGGCCTGCCAGCTCTTCGGGCTGGCGGTGGTGTCGGCGTCGATGCGGGCGATGCCGATTTCGGGCACGGCGGCGCGGACCCTGTCCACGAACTCGGCCGGGTGCGCATAGAGAATGGTCGCTTCGTCGCCGATGGGCGCCTGGATGCGGTCGAGGCGCTCAAAGACTTCATCGTCCAGCGCGCGCTCGATGGCACGCAGGCGGTCGGGCCGCTCGGGATGTCCGGGCGGCGTGATGTGTTCGAGGAAGATCGGGTGGGTATAAAGCCTGGTGACCATGCCCCGATATAGGCCCGCACGGCCTATTTGGCCACCTTTGCATTCCCGCAAAGGCTGGCCGTTAACAGGCGAATTTGGGCCGAAGTCAGAGTATCTCGGTGTTGGCGATGCGGATGCCGAAGCCTTCGAGGCCGATATAATGGCGCTCACGCGAGGCAATCAGGTTGATCGAGGAAATGCCCAGATCCTTCA
The DNA here is from genome assembly GCA_036500025.1 of Mesorhizobium sp. Lineage (GTDB taxonomy): Bacteria > Pseudomonadota > Alphaproteobacteria > Rhizobiales > Rhizobiaceae > Mesorhizobium. The sequence continues at coordinate 1,757 of DASYCS010000199.1, forward strand.
GGATCTGTGCGCCGAGGCCGATCTCGCGCCATTCGCTTTCGCGCCGGCGCGCTTCCTCATGGTCCTCGCGGTCTTCGGTGGCCGGACGCTTGCGGTCCTGGTGCGCGACGCCGACCGAACCTTCGCGCAGATAGACGATGACGCCGCGCTGGCGCTCGCCCATCAATTTCATGATCGCGTCGAGCCGGTGGTCGGTACCGAATACGTCGGTCACCACATCCTCGGAATGCAGGCGCACCGGCACTTCCTCGCCGTCGCGAATATCGCCGAAGACCACCGCCAGGTGCTGCATGACGTCCCATGGCAGGGTGTAGGTGAACACCTTGGCCTTGCCGCCGGGAGTGTCGATATCGGAACTGGCGACACGCTCGATCAGCGTTTCCTGGCGCTGGCGGTAGGCGATGAGATCGGCAACCGAAACCTGCTTGAGGCCGTGTTCTTCGGCGAAAGCCTTCACCTGCGGTCCGCGCTTGACGGTGCCATCATCATTGACCAGTTCGGAAATGACGCCGACCAGCGGCAGCCCGGCAAGCTTGCACAGGTCGACGGCAGCCTCGGTATGGCCGGAGCGCATCAGAACACCGCCCTCGCGCGCAATCAGCGGGAAAATATGGCCTGGGCGCAGGAAATCGCCGCCGCCGACATTGCCATTGGCCAAGTTGCGCACCGTCAGCGTGCGGTCTTCGGCTGAAATGCCAGTGGTTGTGCCATGCTTGAAGTCGACGCTGACCGTAAAGGCGGTGGTGTGGGCCGAATCATTATCGGCGACCATCGGCGCAAGGTTGAGCCGTTTGGCTTCGGCGCGCGGCATCGGCGTGCAGACGATGCCGGAGGTGTTGCGGATGATGAACGCCATCTTTTCCGGCGTGCAGTGAACGGCGGCGACAATCAGGTCACCCTCGTTTTCGCGCCCGTCATCGTCCATGACCACGACGATCTCGCCCTGTTCGAAGGCGCGCAGGGCTTCGACGATTTTCTTCTGGTCGTAAGGCATCGGTGAGGTGTCCGTTCGAAACGATGGATTTCAGGAAAATTCAGATGCGCCCGGTCTGCCCGCGGTGCCGAAGATAGTGGTCGGCAAGCGCGCAGGCGACCATCGCCTCGCCGATCGGCACGGCGCGGATGCCCACGCACGGATCGTGCCGCCCCTTGGTGACGACATCGACGTCATTGCCGTCCTTGTCGATGGATTTTCGCGGCGTGAGGATGGACGAGGTCGGCTTGACGGCGAAGCGGGCGACGATCTGCTGGCCGGTGGAAATGCCGCCCAGAATGCCGCCGGCATTGTTGGACAGGAACACGGGCTTGCCGTCATTGCCGATGCGCATTTCATCGGCGTTCTCCTGGCCCGTAATGCGGGCCGCCTCGAAGCCGTTGCCGATCTCGACGCCCTTGACCGCGTTGATCGACATCAAATTGGAAGCGATATCCTGATCGAGCTTGGCGTAGATCGGCGCGCCAAGCCCCGCTGGAACTCCATCCGCCACGATCTCGATGACCGCGCCGACCGAGGAACCTTCCTTGCGGATGCCGTCGAGATAATCGGCGAAGACGCTTACCGATGCGGGATCCGGCGTGAAGAACGGATTTTGCGCGTCATCGATGAAATTCCAGTTCCAGTTGGCCCGGTCGATGGCTTTTTCGCCCATCGAAACCAGCGCGCCGCGCACGGCCATGCCGGGCACCACCTTGCGCGCCAGCGCGCCGGCCGCCACGCGCGCCGCCGTTTCGCGGGCGGAGGAACGGCCGCCGCCGCGATGGTCGCGCAGGCCGTATTTCATGTCATAGGCATAGTCGGCATGGCCGGGACGATACTGGCGGGCGATCTCGCCATAATCCTTGGAGCGCTGGTCGACGTTCTCGATCATCATCGAAACCGGCGTGCCGGTGGTGATCAACGTCTCGCCGTCTTCGTCGAGAATTGTGCCGGAAAGAACCCTCACCTCGTCCGGCTCGCGGCGCTGGGTGACGAAACGCGACTGGCCGGGGCGGCGCTTGTCCAGTTCCGCCTGAATGTCGGCAACGGTAAAGCGGATGCCGGGCGGGCAGCCATCCACCACGCAGCCAAGGGCCGGGCCATGGCTTTCGCCCCAGGTGGTAACGCGGAAAAGATGGCCGAACGTATTGTGCGACATGGAAATCTAGCCCTCGCCAGCCTGCGGCCGGCACGTCGCTGCCTTCTATTTGCGTTTTAAGCGGGGGTCAAACTGTCGCTTTGCGGCCCAAGCTTTGACACATTGGCTTGGTTTCTGCTTTCCTCGATCCGCCCGGCAAGATCGGGCGGCCCGACGCAATAGAAGAGAGAGCACCCATATGCGTACCCTGTTTAGCGCCGTCGCCGCCATGTTGCTTGTTTCGACCGCAGCCTTTGCGGGCCAGACCGAGGGATTGATCAAGAAGATCGACAAGAACACCCTGACGATGACCCTGGACGACGGCAAATCCTACAAATTGAATGCCGAAACCGACATCGATTCGCTGAAGGAAGGCATGGACGTGGTCATCGCCTTCGATGTGACGGATGGCGAAAACGTTGTGACCGACATGGAATTGCCCGACAGCGATTCGGCGAACTAGAGCGGTTCTGGTTTTTATCGAAATCGACAAAACCGCTCTATTTCTTTGTTTTGACCGCATTTCCGGACGCAAAACCGTGCTGGAAATGCTTTAGCGACCTTCTACAGCCACTGAAGATGGCCGTCGCGCAGCCTCAGCAGACGGTCCTGCGGGGTGTCGAGGCTGGCGGCGGTGTCCTTCGGGACTTTTTCGATCAGGCGAAACAATGCTCGCATGACGCCGCCATGCGTGACGCAAACCGTGTCGCGGGCAAGTTCCTCGAACCACGGCTTTATCCGCTCAAGCAGCATCTGGTAGCTTTCCGCGCCCTCGCCTGAAGGCCGGTAGTCCCATTTGTCGAGGCTGCGTTCACTCGATATGCCGGGATGGCGCGCTTCCAGTTCGGTATAGGTGAAGCCCTGCCAATCGCCGAAATTGACTTCGACCAGTCGGGCATCGGTGCGGTAGACGTGCGGGTCGATCCCCATTGCGGCGCGCGCACGCTCCATGGTTTCGCGCGTGCGCTTCATCGGGCTGGCGACGAAATCGAAATGGTCAGGGTTGTCGATCAGCCCGGCGAGGCGTGCGCCGTTTTCGGTCGCCTGCCTGCGCCCCAAAGCGTTCAGGTCGATGTCGGCCTGCCCTTGCAGCCGGTTCTCGGCGTTCCAGTCGGTCTGGCCGTGGCGGATGAAATAGACAAGCGGCGACATGGCGTCCGAGCGGCTCCAAACAACAGGCAAGGCGGGAGGGCGTCAGTCCTTGACGGTCGAGATATCGGGCGCGTCCACCGCCTTCATGCCGACGACATGGTAGCCGGAATCGACATGGTGGACTTCGCCGGTGACGCCGCGCGACAGGTCTGACAGCAGATATAGCCCCGAATCGCCGACTTCTTCGGGCGTTACGGTGCGCTTGAGCGGCGAATTATATTCGTTCCACTTCAGGATATAGCGGAAATCGCCGATGCCGGAGGCGGCCAGCGTCTTGATCGGCCCCGCCGAGATGGCGTTGACGCGGATGCCCTTGCCGCCGAGATCGACAGCCAGATAGCGCACGCTGGCTTCCAGCGCCGCCTTGGCGACGCCCATGACGTTATAGTGCGGCATCACTTTTTCAGCGCCGTAATAGGTCAGCGTCAACAGCGAGCCGCCATCCGGCATCAGCGTTTCGGCGCGCTTGGCGATGTCGGTGAAGGAAAAGACGGAGATTTCCATGGTGCGCGCGAAGTTGGCGCGGGTCGTATCGACATAACGGCCATCGAGTTCCTCCTTGTCGGAGAAGGCGATTGCGTGGACGAGGAAATCGATCTTGCCGAAATGCGCGGCAACATCGGCGAACACGGCATCGAGGCTTGCCGGATCGGTCACGTCGCAATGGCCGCAAACATGCGCCTTGAGTTCGGCGGCCAGCGGTTCGACGCGCTTCTTGAACGCCTCGCCCTGATAAGTCAGCGCGACCTCCGCGCCCTGGTCGACGCAGGCCCTGGCAATGCCGTAGGCAATCGATCGATTATTGGCAACGCCCAGGATAAGGCCGCGTTTGCCGGCCATCAGGCCCTGTCCACCCGCCATGTGCGCGCTCCTCGCATATTCTAGATGCGGGAGCCTATCGCACAGGCGCACAGCGCCTTCAAGCGCTCAAACGAACAGCTTTGGCCGAGAAAACGGCATGATCTAATCGTTTTGCCCGCGCAGCAAGGCCTCAAGCTGCGGCTCGCCGCCTTCCGGCAGCATGATCTGCACATGCGCGTAGAGGTCGGCATGGCCGCCCGTCTTCACCGGCAAGCCCCTGCCCTTCAGCCGCAGCACCTTGTCGGAACTGGACCATGCGGGGATGGTCAGCGCCAGCCGGCCGGACGGCGTTTCCACCGCAACCTTGGCGCCCAGCACCGCATCCTTCAGCGAAACCGGCAGGTCGGCATGCAGGTCCCGGCCCTCGACGCGGTAGCGCGGATGCTTGCGGAACCGGATCTTCACCAGCGCGTCGCCCGCCTTGCCACCATAAGGCGAAGGCTCACCCTGGCCTTTCAGGCGAATGGTCTGGCCGTCCTCGACATAGGTGGGCAGCTTGACCGCGATCTTGCGGCCGCCGGGAAACATCGCCGTCACCTTGGGCGCGGTCGCGGCCTCGTCGACGGTGATGTCGAGCGTGACGGAAACATCCTCGCCTGCCGGTGCCTGCTGCTGCTGCGCGCGGCCAGCGCCGGCCGTACGCTGCTGGGCGAAGGCATCGCCGAATATCTGGCTGAAAATGTCGCTGTTGCCGTCGAACGGATCGCCGCCGGGCCGGCCCTGGCGGAATTCGAAATGCGCGCTACCCGGCCCCTGCTGCTGACGCCGGAAACCGGCAAACGGGTCGCCGCCGCCGGCAGCGCCCTCAAAGCCCTGGAATTTCGGCTTGCCTTCCCCGTCGATTTCGCCACGGTCGAAGGCGGCGCGGTTCTTTTCGTCGCCCACGACCTCATAGGCCTGGTTGGCCGCGGCAAAGCGGTCCTTCGCCTTGGGATCGTCCGGGTTCTGGTCCGGATGATATTTCTTGGCGAGCTTGCGGTAAGCCGATTTTATTTCCTTGGCCGAGGCGCTTTTGGCAACGCCCAGCACCTCATAGGGGTCGCGCATATGGAACATCCCGAACTGAAGGCAGATTCACAATTGTCTACTATATGCGTTCACGTAGGAAGAAATTCCAGTATGCGACGCGGCTTCAAGGACAAAATCTCACAAGGCCGTGAAGGCTTCCATCCGCCACGCGCCGTAGCCGACCATGCAGGCCTCGCCCTTGAACAGCGAAACGCCGTCGAAGCTTTCCCGCGATACGGTGAAGCGCCGGCAAAGCTGGCCGCCGGACTTATCCTCGGCCAGCTGGGTGACCGCGCCGCGCGAGCCTGTTTCGGTATTCGCCCACGGGATATCCTTGCCGGCCAGCGTCTGCACATCGGCCGACGAAATCGCGTTGCGGATGGTCGCCTGGTCGGCGACGAGGTTGGTATCCTCGTTCGGCGGCGTTGACGGCACGTTGCTGGTGACGATGGAGCGATCGACATCGGCCTGGTCCAGGCTGAAGCCGCCGGCGCCGCAGCCGGCGACGGCCAGCGTAAGGCCCAGTATTGCGGTCTTCAGGCTGGCCGAAACGAAAACGCTCGCAGGCAGGCTGTAAAATGCTTGCGCGACGCGCGACAATCGGCAATCTCCCGCCAATGGATAGAGTTTGAAAAAACTATGAACGAAACCGCGTTAACAGATGATGACTTTACCGAGAGCATGGAGCCTTTTCGGCTTTTTGCGCGCTGGCTGGAGGACGCCACCAAATCCGAGCCGAACGACCCCAACGCGGTGGCGCTGGCCAGCGTCGATGCGGACGGCCTGCCGGACGTGCGCATGGTGCTGTTGAAGGGGTTCGATGAGCGCGGTTTCGTCTTCTACACCAATCTGGAAAGCGCCAAGGGGCGCGAAATACTGGGCAGCATGAAGGCGGCGATGTGCTTTCACTGGAAATCGCTGCGCCGGCAGGTGCGGGTGCGCGGTCCCGTCGAGGTCGTCAGCGATGCCGAGGCCGACGAATATTACGCAACGCGCCCGCGCGGCAGCCGGATCGGCGCATGGGCGTCCAAGCAGTCGCGCCCGCTGGAAAGCCGTTTCGCGCTGGAAAAAGCGGTCGCCGAATATACCGCGCGCCACGCCATCGGCGCGATCCCGCGCCCGCAACACTGGTCCGGGTTCCGCATCGTGCCGAGCCATCTCGAATTCTGGCACGACCGCCCGTTCCGGCTGCATGACCGCGTGGTTTTCGACCGGGCGGAAGACGGCGGGTGGAACAAGACGCGTCTTTATCCATAAGGCGGCGCAGCCCCTCCGCCTCGCTACGCTCGGCACCTCTCCCCGCAAGCGGGGCGAGGAAAGCGGTGGTGCGACGGGTCTTGCTCGCCTCCATCATGTCGGGAAAGTATCCGCGAAGCGGACGGAGGGGGTCAATTCCTTCGCGGCCGCCGCCGCGGCTGCGGCATTCGCCGGCCGCTCTTTACCCCTTCTTGCGGCTCATGAAGGCCGTCAGGGCGGCGCGGGCTTCATTGGAGGTGAGGCGCTCGCGGAAATGCTCGGCTTCCAGCCTGATGCGCTCGGCAAGTTCCCCGCGCGGGCTGCGCATCAGGTCGCGGGCGATCTTCAACGCCTCCGGCGGCTTGGCGGCGATCTGGGCGGCGGCGGCCAGAACGGAGGCTTCCAGCGAATTTTCCTCGACCACCTCGTGAATCAGCCCGGCGGCCCTGGCTCGTTCGGCCGAAAATCCTTCACCGAGCGCGAGCAGCGCGAAAGCGCCTTGAAGCCCGAGGATTTGCGGCGCCAGCAGGCTGGAGCCTGCTTCCGGCACAAGCCCAAGATC
>DASYCS010000200.1:0-4201 GCA_036500025.1 Mesorhizobium sp.
GGCAGCAGGTTGATGGAGGCCAGGTTGCAGGCCGTATCGTCGAGGAACATATATTCCGAGCACGGGTTGGAGCCGCGGATAGGCCCGGCCGCCGGCGAGGTGTGCCAGTCGTTCATCGTCGTGTTGAAATGCAGGCCGGGGTCGGCCGAGGCCCAGGCGGCGTAGCCGATCTTCTCCCACAGGTCGCGCGCCTTCATGGTCTTCATGACGCGGCCGTCCTTGCGGGCGGTCAGGTTCCAGTCGCCATCCTGCTCGACGGCGCGCAGGAAGTCGTCCTTCAGCGAAACCGAATTGTTGGAGTTCTGGCCGGAAACCGTGAGATAGGCCTCCGAATCCCAGTCGGTGTCGTAGGTCTTGAAATCCATCGAGGTGTAGCCCTGCCGCGCGAACTGGATGACGCGCTGGACATAGTTCTCGGGCACGGCGTCCTTCTTGGCCGCCTTGATGGCGCGCTTCAGGGCGGTGTTGATCGACGGGTCGAAGCAGTCGTCGCCTTCGCCTTCGCAGGCCACGCAGGCCTTCATGATGGCGTCGAGGTGCTTGCGCACGATCTTGGAGCCGGTAACCAGCGAGGCGACCTTCTGCTCTTCCTTCACCTTCCAGTCGATGAAGGCTTCGATATCGGGATGGTCGGCATCGACGATGACCATCTTGGCGGCGCGGCGCGTCGTGCCGCCGGACTTGATGGCGCCGGCGGCGCGGTCGCCGATCTTGAGGAAGGACATCAGCCCCGACGAACGGCCGCCGCCGGAAAGCCTCTCGCCTTCGCCGCGCAGCATCGAGAAGTTGGAGCCGGTGCCGGAACCGTATTTGAACAGGCGCGCCTCGCGCACCCACAAATCCATGATGCCGCCCTCGTTGACGAGATCGTCCTGCACGCCCTGGATGAAGCAGGCATGCGGCTGCGGATGCTCGTACGAAGACTTGGACTTGGTCAGCTTGCCGGTGAAGGGATCGACGTAGAAATGGCCCTGGCCGGGGCCGTCGATGCCATAGGCCCAATGCAGGCCGGTGTTGAACCATTGCGGCGAATTCGGCGCGACGCGCTGGGTGGCGAGCATGTAGGCAAGCTCGTCGCGGAAGGCGCGGGCGTCTTCCTCGGCCTTGAAGTAGCCGCCCTTCCAGCCCCAATAGGTCCAGGTGCCGGAGAGACGGTCGAACACCTGGCGCGCGTCGGTTTCCGAACCGTAGCGCTCGGCTTCCGGCAACTTGGCAAGCTCGGCCTCGTCAGCCACGGAGCGCCACAGGAAGGAGGGGACGTCGTTCTCCTCGATCTTCTTCAGGCGTGCCGGCACGCCGGCCTTGCGGAAATATTTCTGGGCCAGGATGTCGGCCGCGACCTGGGAGAACTGCGCCGGCACATCGATGTTGTCGAGGCGGAACACCACCGAGCCGTCCGGATTCTTGATTTCGGAAAGCGCCTTGCGAAATTCGATCTCCGCATAGGCTGCCCTTTCCTGGCCAGCATGTCCGTTCTTGGTGAAACGCCGGTCGATGCGCATTGGTCCCGTTCCTTTGCCTGATCTCTATATATAGCACTTTTCGAGGAGGATTTCCGCCCTCAATTCGAAACGCGCATGTCAACCGCCCGCCAGGCGCTCCGAAGATCGCCGGCAGTCCCCTTCGCCGTTTTCGCCACAATGCCTGGCGGAGCTTTTCTGGAAAGCGCCGCTGGCTTGCCGGCAACCCCGCCGACCCTCATGCTGAAACTTTTGACGATTCTCTCATTCGAGAGAACTCACTCTATCTAGTGCCGAGGCTGTCATCAAACACTAAATATAGTGTTAACAGACAATTTATTCCAGCCCGGCAATTTTCCCTTTCGTCCCGTTGGAAACCAAAAATTCCGCGCATCCGCCACCCGCGTAAACGGAGAAAATGCGGCTAAAACGCATGAAATCGGGAAAAAGGACCGGCCTCAAAACTTTCCGGTCACGCTCTCAACAAAAGCGCATGGTCCATAAAAGGCGACTCGGATAGCGCCGTCAAGAGTTCGTTTCTGTAACTTTTATGACCCCAACATATTGTGTGCCACTTATGTGGATAACGGGGATAGAAATGAACCTGCGTCGTTTGTGGTTGTGTCGCGGCCGGACTTGGTGGGCGCGCAAAATCTTGCCCCCACCGGCGCACGGCTATCGAAAATGGCGAGATCAACGGCATGAAGGCTATGGCCGGCATGCTTCGTGGCCGGCCAGCATGTCCACCCTTCATGATGTGCGGTGAGGCCTGCGGCTTGTCTTAGCTGTCGAAGCGGTCTGCATTCACGCCGAAAAAGGCGATGATCTGGCTAAGGTCGGGTTCGTCGACCATGGTTGGGGCCTCGCTGGCCGCAACCCATTTGCGCGTACGCGAATGCTTTTCCTTCCAGCGTTGCGCCACCGCATCGACCTGAAGCGGAAACACCAGCACCTCGCAGGGCACTTCTTCGCCCGAGGCAAGCGCCTTGGCGTAAAAATACCTTCCGACTTCAAGATGGGAAATCCTGCCGCTCAGGCCGGCTTCTTCCGATGCCTCGCGGGCCGCCGCCGTGCAAAGCGGTTCGCGCGCTTCGGGCCAACCCTTCGGCAAAACCCAGCGGCGCGTATCGCGGCTGGTAACCAGCATGATCTCGATATTTCCGTCGATCCGGCGCCAGGGCAGGGCGGCGACCTGTAGGCGACAAGGCACCCTGCCGAAGAGCTTGCGCACCCGCTCGGCCAGATGTTCGTGTGTCTGTGGCCCGGTCAGCACCTGAAGCCATACCCCTTCAATGCCAGAATCGTTTGCCGTCTTACGAATCTTACGGAATATCAGGCGCAATAAAAGTAAAAATCACGCAAAATCCGCACAAAACGAAAAAGCGGCCAAGGCCGCCTTTGTTTATGGGCAGGGTGGCTGCTTCAGCCGGCGTGGTCGTCGGCAATCGGCTTTTGGTAGGTAAAGCCCATGTCCCAGGGGAAGTAGATCCACGTATCCTGGCTGACTTCGGTGACGAAGGTGTCGACCATCGGGCGGCCCTTGGGCTTGGCATAGACCGCCGCGAAATGCGCCTTTGGCATCATGGCGCGCACGATCGCCGCCGTCTTGCCGGTGTCGGTCAGGTCGTCGATGATCAGAACGCCTTCTCCGTCGTCGGCCAGCAGCGAAGGGGTAACCTCCTTCAGCACCTGCAACTGCCCCTGGCTGTTATAATCGTGGTAGGAGGCGACGCATACGGTTTCGATGACGCGGATGCCCAGTTCCCGCGAAATGATCGCGGCCGGCACCAGTCCGCCACGCGTAATGCACACGATTGCCCGCCATTGTCCCTTGTTGGTTCCGGCCAGCCGCCATGCCAGCGCGCGCGCATCGCGGTGGAACTGGTCCCAGGAAACGGGAAAGGCTTTTTCGGGAAGGGACATTTTCGCGCACTCCAGCGCGAAACCGCGCGATACTGAAAGGAATGCGGGCGGAACTAGCCGGAAAACCGGGGCCATGGCAAGCGCAGTTTAGCAAAAGCGCAAAACCATGCCGGGCGGCCAACAGTTTTCTGGTCTACGCCTGCTCTTTCCTGGCAAGGGTCGCTTCCCACGCGGCTTTGCTCAGGCAAAAATTCATCCACAGCGCCGGCGAACCGCCCAGGTTCAGCGTCGCATCATAGGCGTGGATTGCGCCGAGCTTTGCGGTGGCTTTCTGCGAGCGCACATTGCTCGGTCCGATGTGGAACCAGACTTCGGGAAATGTCTTGAAGGCATGGTCCAGCATCAGGCGCTTCAGTTCGAAATTCGTTGCGCCGCCCCAATATTCATCGTTCAGGAAAGTGAAGCCGATCGATATGCCGTCCGGCCGGTCGGGAGCCACATAATAGCTGGAAGAGCCGATGATTTTCGACGTATGCGGGTCGATGACGGCAAGCGCCGACGCGGTTTCGAGCAGGAAATCGAAATAGCCCTCGAAAACGTCCCTTTTATACCTGTCCTTGGCAGGGTGCCCGGCCCAGACTTGGGGGCGTCCGGCCGCTGCGAACAAATCCTCCAAATCCTCGCGCCGCAAAGGGCGCAGGCGAAGCGTGTCATTGCCGAGCGACGGCTGTGCATCGAAATCCGGTCGCGGCATATTCGGTCATCCCTTGGCGCAAAACGGTGGCACCCTATGCAGGAACCGCCGTACCGACTTGCGCCAAGGAGACGCCATGGCCAATGCCAGCCTTATCGCGACAGGAAGGCGGCAACCTGGCCCG
>DASYCS010000201.1:0-2049 GCA_036500025.1 Mesorhizobium sp.
GCCATGCTGCGCGCCGGCCACCGGGTGCGGCTGTGGGCGCGCGACGAAGAAACCGTCGCGGCGATCAACCGGCGCGAAAACCGGCATTACCTGCCCGGCATCACGCTCGACCCCGGCATCGAGGCGATGAGCGATATGGCCACCGCGCTTGCCGGGGCCGATTGCGTGTTGGCGGTGACGCCGGCGCAGTCGCTGCGCGCGGTGCTGGCGGCGGCGAAGGACCACATGCCGCAATCCGTCCCGCTGGTGCTGTGCGCCAAGGGCATCGAGCGCGGGACGGGCGCGCTGCTGTCGAGCATCGTTGGCGAAATCCTGCCCGACAATCCGATTGCGGCACTTTCCGGGCCGAGCTTTGCCGCCGACGTCGCCAAGGGCCTGCCGACGGCGGTGGTGGTCGCCGCGCAGAACGAACGAATGGCGGGCGAACTGGCGGCGCGCTTTTCCGCCCGCAATTTGCGCTGCTATTCGAGCGCCGACCTTGTCGGCGTCGAGATCGGCGGCGCGCTGAAGAACGTCTTTGCCATCGCCGCCGGCGCCGCGACCGGGGCCGGCCTTGGCGCCAGCGCGCAGGCCGCCATGGTGACGCGCGGCTTTGTCGAACTGCGCCGCATTGGCGCGGCCTTCGGCGCGAAGCCCGAGACGCTGATGGGCCTGTCGGGCCTTGGCGACCTTCTTTTGACCTGTTCGACCCCGCAGTCTCGCAATTTCGCCTATGGGCTGGCGCTGGGGCGCGGCGAGGAACTGGCCGGGCGGCCGCTGGCCGAAGGCGTGCCGACCGCCGGCATCGCCGCCCGCATCGCCCTGGAGCGCGGCATCGACGCGCCGATCATCTCGGCCGTCGCCGCCATACTGGACGGTTCCATTACCGTCGGCGAGGCGGTATCAGCGCTGATGACCCGGCCCCTGAAGACCGAAACCGAGACCGGCGACCGAAACTGAAAATGGCAATCGAACAGACAGGAGCGAACATGCTTTACGCGGTTATTTGCAAGGACAAGCCCGGCAGCCTACAGGTTCGGATGGACACGCGGCCCGAGCATGTCGCCTTTCTCGAAGGGCTGAACGGCGAGGGCAAACTGGCTTTTGCCGGTCCGTTCATCGATGCCAACGGCCAGCCCAACGGCAGCCTCGTCGTCATCGAGGCGACCGATCTTGCCTCGGCCAAGATGCTGGCCGCTTCCGATCCCTATGCCAAGGCCGGCCTGTTTGAGAATGTCGAGGTCCAGCAGTGGAACTGGTCCTTCAACAAGCCGGCGAATGGCTAATACGGGCTGCGGGAGCGCGCAATGAAGTACTGGCTGTTCAAGTCCGAGCCATTCAAGTTTTCCTTCGACGCGCTGAAAGCCACCGGCAAGAAAGGCACGCAGTGGGACGGCGTGCGCAACTATCTGGCGCGCAACAACATGCGCGCCATGCAGATCGGCGACCTCGGCTTCTTCTACCATTCCAACGAAGGGCTTGAGGTGGTCGGCATCGCGGAAGTCTGCGCGCTCGCCCACCACGACACCACGACGGAAGACCCGCGCTGGGAATGCGTCGATATCCGCGCCGTGCGCGAGGTGCCGCGCCCGGTAACGCTGGTGGAGGTGAAGGCCAACCCGAAGCTGGAGAAGATGGCGCTTGTCACCTCGATGCGGCTTTCCGTGCAGCCGGTGACGCTGGACGAATGGCAGGAAGTCTGCCGCATGGCCGGTCTCGATCCCGCGCCGCTTGGCCCGGTTTCTTGACGCGGCTTTCCAGCCGGGACGCCGAACGGTTTATCGCGGAAAACACCGCCCTGATCGCGCCGCCGCATGTGCCCGAAATCCGCCTGCATCTGGCCGACGAGGCGCATGATCTGTGGAAGCGCACCGAAGAGGAACTGACCGAGATCGGCCTGCCGCCGCCCTTCTGGGCTTTCGCATGGGCCGGCGGGCAGGGCCTTGCGCGCCACCTGCTCGATCACCCGGAAACGGTACGCAACCGGACCGTGCTCGATTTCGCCTCCGGCTCGGGCCTCGTGGCGATAGCGGCGGCGATGGCCGGCGCATCCAGCGTCACCGCCGCCGA
>DASYCS010000202.1:0-2681 GCA_036500025.1 Mesorhizobium sp.
AACTCCGTCCGGCGCTATTCCAAAAAGGCATAGCGCTAAATAATTGCCGTGTCAGCCGTCGGCCTCGCCGCGCGGACCCGTAGCCGTATTGGCATTGTCGAAACTCACGGTCTTGACCACGGCGAACACCGCGCGGCCAACTTCCAGTTCCAATGTCTGCCGCGATTGCCGCGTGATGCGCGCCATGACGGCAGCGCCGTTGCAGTCGATCTTGACCGTTACGGAAGCGCCCTCCGCCGGCTCGATCACCGCGATCTTTCCCGGCAATATGTTCAGTGCGCTAAGCCCTTTCGGCTCGATGGTTGCAACCATCACGTCGCGGGCGCGAATGCGCAGACGCACCGAGGCGCCCGCCGCCAGATCGAGTCGCGAAACGCGAATCTCGCCCGCTTTCGAGCTGAGAACCGTCATGCCGAAGATATCGTCATGGCGCGCCACTTTGGTTTCAAGCACAGCGCCGCCTTCGCCTCGCTCTTGCGCGGGCAACAGGTCCAGCCGCTGCATGATTTCGCCGGTTGGGCCGGAGGCCGCGACCCTGCCCTCGGCCAGCACCACCACGTCGCTCGCCAGCCGCGCCACCTCGGCAATCGAATGACTGACATAGACGATGGGAATTTTCGTCTCGTCGCGCAGCCGTTCGATATAGGGTAGGATTTCGGCTTTGCGCGCATCGTCGAGCGAGGCCAGAGGCTCGTCCATCAGCAGCAATTTCGGGCTGGCCAGCAATGCCCGTCCAATTGCCACGCGCTGCTTCTCGCCCCCTGAAAGCCTGCCCGGCCGCCGTTCCAGCAAAGCGCCGATGCCAAGCAGCTCGACCACGCCATCCATGTCGGCATAACGCTCGGTGGCAGGCGTAAACCAGCGCCCGAAACGCAGATTATGCGCCACGCTCATATGCGGAAACAAAAGCGCATCCTGGAAGACCATGCCCACCCGCCGCTTGTATTTCGGCACGAATATGCCCGCCTCCGTGTCCATCAGCACCCGGCCTTCGACCTCGACGCGCCCTTTGTGCGGCCGCGTAAGTCCGGCAATTGCGTTGATAAGCGACGATTTTCCCGAGCCTGAAGGCCCAAACAACGCCGTCAGCCGCCCCGAACTGACAAACCGGGCATCGAGGCCGAATGCGCCGAGCTGGTGCTGGATGTCGACAATGATGGTCATCCGATCTGCATCCGTCGGCCTATGCGGCGCGCCAGCAGCTCCGAAGCTACCAGCGCGCCCATGGAAATGATGATGCTGATAAGCGTCAGCCGAAGCGCGCCTTCATCGCCGCCCGGCACCTGCGTGAACGTATAGATAGCCGAGGGCAGCGTCTGCGTTTCACCTGGAATATTGGAAACGAAAGTAATCGTCGCACCGAACTCGCCCATCGCCTTGGCAAAGGAAAGGATGCCCCCCGCGATCATGCCGGGCAAAATAAGCGGCAGCGTTATCGTTGTAAAAACCCATAGCGGGTTGGCGCCCAGCGTTGCGGCCGCCGCTTCCAGCTTGCCGTCGACCGCTTCGACCGACAGGCGGATCGCCCGCACCATCAGCGGAAAGCCCATCACGCCGCAGGCAAGGGCCGCACCCGTCCAGCGGAATGAAAAGACGATGCCGAAATGTTCGGCCAGAAAGGCTCCGGCCGGCCCACGCCGCCCAAAGGCGAGCAGCAGAAGATAGCCCGTCACCACCGGCGGCAGGATCAACGGCAGATGGACCACCCCGTCGATAAGGGTCTTGCCCCAGAATTTGCCGCGCGCAAGCAGCAGCGCAACGGCAATGCCGGGCGGCAAGCTGAACAGCATTGCCACCACGGCTACCTTGATCGACAGCTGGACCGCGTTCCATTCATCCGGCGTGAGGTCCAGCAACCAGGTCATGCTTGGCTATGATGTCTCAGTTGGAAGGCGCCAGAACCGTGAACCCCTGCGCCTTGAAAAGATCGGCCGCCTTGGCCGACTGCAAGCACTTCAGGAACTTCGGCGTATTCTCATCCTTGGAATCCGCCGTCTGCGCGATCGGATAGACGATCGGCGGATGCGAATCCACA
Source organism: Mesorhizobium sp. (assembly GCA_036500025.1). Lineage (GTDB taxonomy): Bacteria > Pseudomonadota > Alphaproteobacteria > Rhizobiales > Rhizobiaceae > Mesorhizobium. The sequence continues at coordinate 2,036 of DASYCS010000202.1, forward strand.
GGGAAAGTGCCGACTACCTTCACGCCCGGCTCGACCGCCGCATCCGTCTGGTAGACGATGCCGAGCGGCGCTTCACCAGTCGAGACGAGCTTGAGCGCGGCGCGCACGTTCTCTGCCTGCGCCACGCTGCCCTCCACCGACTTCCACACGCCGAGCGATTCGAGCGCCGACTTGCCATATTTGCCGACCGGCACCGCCTTGAAGTCGCCCATGGCAAGCTTGCCGCCATTCAGCTGGCCAGCGAGATCGAAGCCTTTTTCGACTTTCACTTCGGCTTTGGAATCCTTGGGCGCCACCAGCACGATTTCATTGCCGAGCAGCTTTACCTCGGTGTCGGCCTTGGTCAGCTTCTTGTCGGACAGGTACTTCATCCAGTCGAGATCGGCTGAAATGAACACGTCGGCCGGCGCGCCGCTCTCGATCTGCTTGGCCAGCGCCGAACTTGCCGCATAAGAGATCGTCGCGGTTTCACCGACATCCGCCGCACAGGCCTCGTTTGCCTTGTCGAGCGCGCCCTTCATGCTGGAAGCCGCGAAAACCACCAGCTTGCCCTCGGCATGGGCCGCCGGAACGGCTATTGCCATCACCGTCGCGAGACCGCCAATGGCAGCCCAAGCCTTCAATCCGAAATTCTTGTGCATAGACA
>DASYCS010000203.1:0-8405 GCA_036500025.1 Mesorhizobium sp.
AAATCGCCGTGATCGGCGGAGCGCACCTTCTACAGGAAAGTTACGGCGCAAAATAGTCGGAAAGATTGAGGCGATATTCGCCGGCGGACGAATGAACAGGCTCTAAAACGGCTGAAATTTCTGCATTGGAGCCGTTTTCCGCCGATTCATGGATGGAAGGCCGAAATGTCTCTCACGCCGGGCCGGTGACGGCGGGCGGCGGCGCGGCCATGGCAGCCGAACGCACATGCAATGTTAGACGCTGAAGCCGACCCGTTTTCGACAGCGATAATTCTTGACTAGTTAACTCAACTATTTATAGCTGCCCCCAGCAGACCCTGCACATTGGAGAACCTCATGAAGTCCATCCTATCCGCCCTGGCCGGCGTCGCCGTTCTGGCCAGCCTGTCCATCTCCCCGGCATTCGCGCAGGAAGACGGCATCGTCGTCTACAACGCCCAGCACGAAAGCCTGGCCAAGGAATGGGCGGAAGGCTTCACCAAGGAAACCGGCATCAAGGTGACGCTGCGCAACGGCGGCGACAGCGAGTTTTCCAACCAGATCGTGGCCGAAGGCGCATCCTCCCCCGCCGACGTGTTCCTGACGGAAAACTCGCCCGCCATGGTGCTGGTCGAGAATGCCGGCCTGTTCGCGCCGCTCGACGCCGATACGCTGGCCCAGGTTCCCGAACAGTTCCGCCCCTCGACCGGCAAGTGGACCGGCATCGCCGCGCGCAGCACCGTGTTCGCCTACAACAAGACCAAGCTCAAGGCCGACCAGCTGCCGAAGTCGCTGCTCGACCTGGCCGATCCGAGCTGGAAGGGCCGCTGGGCCGCCTCGCCCTCGGGCGCCGATTTCCAGGCCATCGTCAGCGCCCTGCTCGAACTGAAGGGCGAGGAAGCCACCTCCGCCTGGCTGAAGGCGATGAAGGAAAACTTCACCGCCTATAAGGGCAACGGCACGGTGATGAAGGCCGTCAATGCCGGCGAGATCGAAGGCGGCGTGATCTATCACTATTATTGGTTCGGCGATCAGGCCAAGACCGGCGAGAACAGCGGCAATGTCGAACTGCACTACTTCAAGAACCAGGATCCGGGCGCGTTCGTCTCGATCTCCGGTGGCGGCGTGCTGGCTTCCAGCAAGCATGCCAAGGAAGCGCAGGCCTTCGTCAAGTGGATTGCCGGCAAGGGCGGCCAGGACGTGCTGAAGAACGGCACCTCCTATGAATACGCCATCGGCAATGGCGCGGATTCCAACCCCAAGCTGGTGCCGCTGGCCGACCTCCAGGCCCCCAAGGTCGAGCCTTCCAAGCTGAATTCGAAGAAGGTCACCGACCTGATGACGGCAGCCGGCTTGCTTTAACCGCGCTACGTCCTAAAAAGGCATCGAACCACGCTCCCGCGGACAAGTCCGCGGGAGCCTTTCGTTTCAAAGATGGCATCTGCCAATGACAACAAGCCGGCCCCTGGCCCCGTCGACCACCACATTCGCCGCGTCTTTCGCCTGATGCAGCCGTCGCCCCATTATGCGGATGCAGCCGTGCCGTTCGGCACGGCGCGGGGCCGCTTGGCCGGCAGGCTTCCCGTGTCATGGATCATGCTGGCCGCGCTCACGGTCACCCTGTTCGCGCTGCTGCCGCTCGGTTTCGTCGTCGTCGTCGCCATCCAGAGCGGCTGGGATACCGTCTACGCGCTGGTGTTCCGCCCTCGCGTCGGCGAACTTCTTATCAACACCGTCCTGCTGACCGTCGTTGCCGTGCCGATCTGTGTCGCCCTGTCCATCGCGCTGGCCTGGCTGACCGAGCGCAGCGACCTTCCCGCCGCGCGCCTGTGGGCATGGCTGTCGGTCGCCCCGCTCGCCGTCCCGGCCTTCGTCCACTCCTATGCCTGGGTGACGCTGGTGCCTGGCCTGCACGGCCTGTTCGCCGGCGTGCTGGTGTCGGTCATCGCCTATTTTCCGTTCGTCTATATGCCGATCGCCGCTTCGCTGCGCCGTCTCGACCCCGCCTTGGAAGATGCTGCCGCCTCGCTCGGCCACCCGCCATGGCGGGTTTTCCTGCGCGTCGTGCTGCCGCAACTGCGCCTTGCCATCTGCGGCGGCTCTCTGCTGGTCGGCCTGCATCTGCTGGCCGAATACGGCCTCTTCGTCTTCATCCGCTTCGATACGTTCACCACGGCCATCGTCGACCAGTTCCAGTCCACCTTCAACGGACCGGCAGCCAACATGCTGGCCGGCGTGCTGGTCACCTGTTGCCTCGTTCTGCTGGCCATCGAGGTGCTGGTGCGCGGCGAGGAGCGTTATGCGCGCGTCGGCTCCGGCGCGGCGCGCCAGCTTCGCGTCACCCGGCTTGGCTGGGCGACCGTCCCCTGCCTGCTTTTGACGGCGCTTGTCGCCGTGCTGTCGCTCGGCGTGCCGTTCATGACCATCGGCCGCTGGCTCATCGCCGGCGGCACGGCGGTCTGGCAATGGGACGAGATCATGCAGACGCTTGGCCACACGCTGTTCCTGGCCGTTGCCGGCGGCCTGCTGGCCACCATTGCCGCCATTCCGATGGCGTGGCTGTCGATCCGTGCACCAGGGCCGCTGCAACGCGTGCTGGAAGGCTCCAACTATGTTGTCGGCTCGCTGCCCGGCGTCGTCGTCGCGCTGGCGCTGGTGACGATTACCGTGCGCGTGGCGCTGCCGCTCTACCAGACGCTTTTCACCATCGTCGTCGCCTATGCGCTGATGTTCCTGCCGCGCGCGCTGATTTCGCTGCGCGCCTCGATTGCGCAGGCCCCGATCGAGCTGGAACGCGCCGCCGGCAGCCTCGGGCGGCGACCGATCAACGCGCTGTGGTCGACGACCATTCGCCTGTCGGCGCCGGGTGCCGCGGCCGGAATGGCGCTGGTGGCGCTCGGCATCATGAACGAGCTTACCGCCACGCAGATGCTTGCCCCCAACGGCACCCGCACGCTGGCCCTGGCGTTCTGGGCCTATAGCAGCGAAATAGACTATGCGGCTGCGGCCCCCTATGCGCTGATCATGGTGGCGGTGTCGCTGCCGCTGACGTGGCTGCTCTACGTCCAATCGAAGCGGATGGCCGGGCGATGAGCTTTCTGGAATTCAACACCATACACAAGCGCTACGGGCAGGTGGCCGCCCTTGCCGGCGTCGACCTGCGCGTTGCCGCCGGCACCCGCACGGCCATCGTTGGCCCTTCCGGCTGCGGCAAGACCACCCTTTTGCGGCTGATCGCCGGTTTTGAGGCCCCGGACCGGGGCCGCATCGTGCTTGACGGCGAAGTGCTGGCCGAAGATGGCGCCGCCGTGCCGGCGCATCTGCGCGGCATCGGCCTCGTGGCGCAGGATGGCGCGTTGTTCCCGCATTTGACCATCGCCGACAATATCGGCTTCGGCATGGAGCGGCGCGAGACGGGGCGCGACGCCCGCATCACCGAGCTTGCCTACATTGTCGGGCTGGACAAGGCGATACTGAAGCGCCGCCCGCACGAACTTTCCGGCGGCCAGCAGCAGCGCGTGGCTCTGGCCCGCGCCATGGCCCGTAAACCACGGCTGATGCTGCTAGACGAACCGTTTTCGGCGCTCGACACCGGCTTGCGCGTTTCCATGCGCAAGGCCGTCGCCGAATTGCTGGAGACGGCGGGAATAGCCACCATCCTGGTCACCCACGATCAGGCGGAAGCCCTGTCTTTCGCCGATCAGGTCGTGGTGATGCGCGACGGCGAGTTCTCGCAGGTCGGCACCCCGCGTGAGCTTTACCTGAAACCGAAGGACAGGATGGTCGCCGAATTCCTGGGCGACGCCATCATCCTGCCGGCCAATATCAGGGGCGGCTTCGCCCAATGCACGCTTGGGCGCATCGCCGTCGACACCAAGGAAACGCGCGACAATGCCCGCATCATGCTGCGGCCCGAACAGCTGCTTTTGAAGCGCACCTCGCGCGAAGGCATGTCGGGAACGCCGGACATGCTGTTCGGCGAAGTGGTGGAAGTGGAGTTCGGCGGCCCGGTCTGCATGATCGCGGTGCGGCTGGTGAACAGCCCCGAACCCCGCGACGCAGCCGCCATTGGCAATACGCCGCTTATCTTGCGCAAGCCCGGCTTGGACGCGCCGGCGGTCGGCGAAATCGTGCGCATCAGCGCCACCGGCAAGGCCCATGTATTTCCCTGAAATCTGGCCTCGCGGCTGATATTATGGCCTGAAAAGCCGGTTTTCCGCCCGCGACGGCATGGCTGGAAAACACTTCGCCCTTGCGCCGCGCTCCGCCCTCTGATTCCTTGCGGCAAAGCCGTGCCGGCCCGATTCGCCTGTTCGTGACCGGTTGCATGGACATGATTGCCGGCCTGGCGCCGGTTTCTTCGAGGGGATTTCCGTTCATGAACACCAAGCCCAGACCGGAAATTGCAGAGATGCGGCCCAAGATTTCGGTCATTGGCGTCGGCGGTGGCGGCGGCAACGCCGTCAACAACATGATCTCCAAAAGCCTTGCAGGCGCTGAATTCATCGTCGCCAACACCGACGCGCAGGCACTGACCATGTCGAAGGCCTCGCGGCTGATCCAGCTTGGCGTGCATGTCACCGAGGGACTGGGCGCAGGCTCGCTGCCCGAAGTCGGCCAGGCGGCGGCGGTCGAATCCATCGACGAGATCATGGATCATCTCACCGGCACCCATATGTGTTTCGTCACCGCCGGCATGGGCGGCGGCACCGGGACGGGTGCCGCCCCGGTGATCGCCAAGGCCGCGCGTGAGGCTGGCATCCTCACCGTCGCCGTCGTCACCAAGCCCTTCGCCTTCGAGGGCAAGCGGCGGATGCAGGCCGCCGAACAGGGCATCGCCCGGCTGCGCGAATGCGTCGACACGGTCATCGTCATCCCCAACCAGAACCTGTTTCGGGTAGCCGATGCCAAGACCACCTTTGCCGACGCCTTTTCCATGGCCGACCATGTGCTTTATTCCGGCGTCGGCTGCATTACCGACCTGATCGTCAAGGAAGGCCTGATCAACCTCGACTTCGCCGATGTGAAATCGGTGATGCGCGACATGGGCCGCGCCATGATGGGCACAGGCGAGGCCAGCGGCGAAGGACGCGCCAAGCTGGCCGCCGAGGCGGCAATCGCCAATCCGCTGCTCGACGAAGCCTCGATGATCGGCGCCAAGGGCGTGCTGGTCTCGATATCGGGCGGCATGGACATGACGCTGTTCGAGGTCGACGAAGCCGCCACCCGCATCCGCGAGGAGGTCGATGCCGATGCCGATATCATCGTCGGCGCCATCTTCGACAAGTCGCTTGAAGGAAAGTTCCGGGTTTCCGTGGTCGCCACCGGCCTGCGCCAGGAAATGTCCATCGCCTCCTGAGGCAGGTTGCCGCCGTATGACCGGACCTTGCCGCGGCCATTCGCAGGCCGGCTGCATTTCACCTCTTGCCCGCCATGGCGGATGACGACCGGCCCTGCGTCATGTCGCCATAGCGACGGCCATGCAGGAAATCCGACCCCAACCGCCGCTCAATTTACGGAATCCGTGACGCCGATGCGATAACAAGAAGCAATTGCGTTCGGCGATGCCGCGCGGCGGAAAATAAAGATGAAATATTCGATCTTCTCCCTGGCCCGCGCCGCTCTGTCAGGGCACCGCAACTGGCCCCGCACCTGGCGCGACCCGACGCCCAAGCCGCGCTACGACGTGGTGATCATCGGCGGCGGCGGCCATGGCCTCGCCACCGCCTATTTCCTTGCCGAGAAATACGGCATCCGCAACGTCGCCGTGCTGGAGAAGGGCTGGATCGGCTCCGGCAATGCCGGCCGCAACACCACCATCATCCGCTCCAACTACATGCTGCCCGGCAATACCGGCTTCTACGAATTGTCGATGAAGCTGTGGGAGCGGATGGAGCAGGACCTCAACTACAACACGATGGTCAGCCAGCGCGGCATCGTCAATCTCTACCATTCGGACGCCCAGCGCGACGCCTTCGCCCGGCGCGGCAACGTCATGCGCATCAACGGCATCGATGCCGAATTGCTGGATCAGGCGCAAATCCGCAAGATGATGCCTTTCCTCAATTTCGACAATGCGCGCTTTCCCATCCAGGGCGGCCTGTTGCAGCGCCGCGCCGGCACCGCCCGCCACGATGCGGTGGTCTGGGGCTATGCCCATGCCGGCGACCGTCTGGGCGTCGACATCATACAGAATTGCGAGGTCACCGGCTTTACCCGCGACCAGAACGGCAAGGTCACCGGCGTCGAGACGAGCCGCGGCAGCATCGGCGCCGACAAGGTCGGCATGGCGGTGGCCGGCAGTTCCTCGCGCGTCGCCGCCATGGCCGGCTTGCGCCTGCCGATCGAAAGCCATGTGCTTCAGGCTTTCGTTTCGGAGGCCATCAAGCCGCTCATTCCCGGCGTCATCACCTTCGGCGCGGGGCATTTCTATGTCAGCCAGTCCGACAAGGGCGGGCTGGTCTTCGGCGGCGACATCGACGGCTACAATTCCTACGCCCAGCGCGGCAACATGCCGACCATGGAAGACGTCTGCGAAGGCGGCATGGCGCTGATGCCGATGATCGGGCGCGTGCGCCTGCTGCGCCAATGGGGCGGCATCATGGACATGTCCATGGACGGCACGCCGATCATCGACAAGACGCCGGTCGACGGTCTCTATCTCAACGCCGGCTGGTGCTATGGCGGCTTTAAGGCGACGCCCGCCTCGGGCCTGGTGTTCGCGCATCTTCTGGCGACCGACACGCCGCACGATGAAGCCAGGCGCTTCCGCCTCGACCGCTTCCAGCGCGGCGCGATGATCGACGAAAAGGGCGTTGGCGCCCAACCGAACTTGCACTGAAGGCGGATCAGCAATGCGTATTGCGTGCCCATTTTGCGGCGAGCGGGAAAATGGCGAATTCACCTATCTGGGCGACGCCACGCCGAAACGTCCAGCCATCGTCGCCATCGACGACGCCGTCGACGCTTCGGCCGAAGCTGCCGCCTTCCATGATTATGTCTATCTGCGCGACAACATCGCCGGCGACATGAGCGAATATTGGTACCATGGCGGCGGCTGCCGCTCCTGGCTCATCGTCGAGCGCAACACGCTGTCGCATGAAATCTTGTCCGTGCGCGCCGTGCCCGGCGCAGGCGCGGCAAAAGCGGGTGCGAAATAATGGCCGTGCAAGCAAACCGTCTCGCCAAGGGCGGGCTGATCGACCGCAACGCCCCGCTCGATTTCACCTTCGACGGCAAGCCGATGACCGGCTTTGCCGGCGATACGCTGGCCTCGGCGCTGGTCGCCAACGGCGTCAGGCTGGTCGGCCGCTCGTTCAAATATCACCGCCCGCGCGGCATCCTCACCGCCGGGCCGGAAGAGCCGAACGCGCTGGTCGAACTACGCAGCGGCGCGCGCCGGGAAGCCAACACCAAGGCGACAACCATCGAGCTTTATGACGGTCTTGCCGCGCAAAGCCAGAACCGCTGGCCGTCGCTCGGTTTCGACGTCATGTCTGTCAACTCGCTGCTGTCGCCGATCTTCGTCGCCGGCTTCTACTACAAGACCTTCATGTGGCCGGCCAAGCTATGGGAAAAACTCTACGAGCCTGCCATTCGCCGCGCCGCCGGCCTTGGCGTTTCCAGCGGCGTCGCCGACCCGGACCACTACGACAAGGCATGGGCGCATTGCGACGTGCTGGTGGTTGGCGCAGGCCCCGCCGGCCTTGCCGCCGCGCTGGCCGCCGGGCGTAGCGGCGCGCGCGTGATCCTGGCCGAGGAAGACCCGCTGCCCGGCGGCCGGTTGAACTCGGACGGCGGCGAAATCGACGGCGACGACGCAACCGTCTGGCTCGCCTCCGCGCTGACTGAGCTGAAATCGCTGCCCAATGTCCGCATCATGACGCGCACCAGCGTCTTCGGCGTTTATGACGGCGGAACCTATGCCGCGCTGGAACGGATCAGCGATCACATCGCTGCGCCGCCGCCGCATCAGGTCCGCCAGCGGCTCTGGCGCATCGTCGCCAGACGCAGCATCGTCGCGGCGGGCGCGGTCGAACGGCCGATCGTCTTTTCCGGCAACGACCGCCCCGGCGTGATGATGGCGTCCGCCGTGCGCAGCTATGTCGAACGCTTCGCGGCGGCCCCCGGCAAGCGGCTGGCCTTGTTCACCAACAATGACGATGGCTGGAAAACCGTCGAAACCGCCATGCGCGCCGGCATAAGCATTGCGGCGGTAATCGATTCGCGCGGCACGATGCCGGACCGCTACCGCGCGCTGGCGCAAAGCGCCGGCTTTTCCCTCCATCATGGCGCGGTCGCCGATGTTCACGGCGGCGCAAAGGGCGTGACGGCCATCGAAATCGCGCTGACCGGCGGCGGCAAGGCGACCGTCGCCGCCGATGTGCTTGCCATGTCCGGCGGCTGGAACCCCTCGGTCGGCCTGT
>DASYCS010000204.1:0-14146 GCA_036500025.1 Mesorhizobium sp.
GATGTCGCCGGCTTCCTTGGCGGCCCCGGCGCGGGTGTCGACATAGACGCGGGCGCGGGTGATGGCATCGTCGTCGCATTCGCGCATGTCGGGCGTAAAGCCGCCGACGAGGTCGACGTGCGTGCCCGGCCGCAGCAGAGCGCCCTTGACCAGTGGATTGTTCGAGATCGTCGCGGAGGAGACGATGTCGGCCCAAGCCAGTTCGGCGTCGAGATCGGTTGCCGCGCTGGCATTGAAGCCATCGGCGCGCAGGCCGGCCGCCACCTTTTCGGCGTTAGCCAGGGTGCGGTTCCAGATATGGATTTGCTTGATCGGCCGCGCGGCCGAATGCGCCTTTGCCAGGAAAGGCGAAAGCGCCCCCGCGCCGATCACCAGCAGGCGCGAGGCGTCCTCGCGGGCCAGATAGGAAGCGCCCAGCGCCGAAGCGCAGGCGGTGCGCCACTGCGTCAGGCGCTGGCCGTCGATCATGGCCTGCGGTTCGCCGGTCGCGCCGTTCAGCAGCAGATAGAGGCCCATCACGGCGGGCTTGCCGATGGCGTTGTTGTCTGGCGATACGGTGACGATCTTGACGCCGATATGGCCGTTGCCCGATGTGCCGGCGGCGTTGAAATCGGTCCAGGCCGGCATCAAAAGCAGCGTCGTGCCGGCCCCGTCAGGCCGCTCGACGCCGTGGTGGTGGCGCACCGGCTGCACCGCGCCATGGCGAAACGCCTCGCGCAATGTTTCGATCAAGCCCGGAAAAGTAAGGGCGCGGTCGACCTCGGCAGCCGAGATGGTCAGCATGAAAACTCCGTGTGGCGAATGAGGTTCGCGGCGGGTCAGGCCGCCGGCTTCGCCAGCGCGTTGGCGTCGGGTGCAAGCGGTGGCCGCCTGATCGCCGCCTGGCGCAGGCTTTCGGCTTCCAGGCCGCGCTGGCGCGCCAGCTTGCGGTAGCGGCCCTGCCTGAACCATGTCGCCAGGCTGCCGACGACCATGCCAACGACAAGCGCCAGAAACAGATAGATGAACAAGGGCAATGTCAGCGTCAGCGCCGGATTGCCGGGATTGAACGGGTCGAGCGTGAAGGACACCAGTTCGCGGTTGGCCACGGCCAGCGCGATCAGGATGATGGCCAGCGGCGCGAAAACCACGATGAGCAGGAGGCGATTGAACATGGCGTTTTGAACGTGACCTTGAAAACCGACCTGACGGATGGCCGTGCGCCCGACGGGTTATTTGCCGCCGTTCAGCCTTTCGCGCAATTCCTTGCCGGTCTTGAAGAACGGCACCCACTTTTCCTCGACCTCGACCGATTCGCCGGTTCGCGGGTTGCGTCCGGTTCGCGCCGGGCGATTCTTGACGGAAAACGCCCCGAAACCACGCAATTCGACGCGGTTTCCCTCGGCAAGCGCATCGGTAATCTCATCGAAGATGGCGCCGACGATGTTTTCGACGTCGCGCAGGAATAGATGCGGACTACGTGCGGCGATGATCTGAACGAGTTCGGATTTGATCATGAAGCGGCCCCGATGGAGATATGCTGACAGGAAAGAGTGCTGATTTTATTCGGTTTCGTTCGCTTTAAGCGGGCGTTCAAGGGTGCCAGACCGAGACGAGACCGTCAAGGAACAAGCGGTCGGCGCCCAGTTCGTGCAGCATGTCGCCGCTAGAGTCGGGCAGGCCGAGCGTTCTGCCGACCGTGCGCACCAGCGCCCTGGAGAACAGGAAGCCGCCGCTGCGCTGCGTATTCTTCCACTCCACCACCTTCAGTTTGGCATCGACGCCCTTGGTGCCGAGCCAGGCGACCGCCTCGTCTTCGCCGCCCACCGCGTCGATCAGTTTGTTGGCCAGCGCCTGACGGCCGGTGAAGATCGAGCCATCGGCAAGCGCCAGCACCTGCGGCCGCGTCATGGCGCGCCGTTCGGCGACGATGCCGACGAACCAGTCATAGCTGTCGAGAATGAGTTTGCGCACCATGGCGCGCTCTTCGTCGGTGGTCGGGTTGAACGGCGAGGGTTCAGCCTTGAGCGGCGACGACTTGATTTCTTCAAGCTTGATGCCGAGCTTATCCATCAGGCCGGTGACGTCGGGAAACTGGATCAGCACGCCGATGGAGCCGACGATCGAGGACTGGCGCGCCACGATATGGTCGGCGGCGCTGGCGATCATATATCCGGCGGAGGCGGCCAGCGTGCCGACTTGCGCCGTCACCGGCTTGTCGGCCGCCAGCTTGCGGACTTCCTCATAGATCATCTCGCCGCCGGCGGTGGTGCCGCCGGGAGAATCGACGGCGAGAATGACGCCCTTGACGTGGGGAGACTTGCGGATTTTCTCCAGCCGTTCGATCAGTTCCTCGTCTTCGGTGATGGTGCCTTCGATCTTCACCTTGGCGATGTGGTCGACGGCCGCGCCGGACAATTCATCGCCGTAGAACCATGAACCGAGCGCGATCAGCCCAAGTGCCGCGATAGCCAGCGTAATTACCCGCCAGAAAGTCAGCTTGCGCCGCAACCGGCGGCGGTCGATCATGTCGTCGGCTCTTGGTGCCATCGTCGGCCTCGCATTCGAAATTCAGCGCAAGCCGTCACTTTTAGAACATGCGCCAGCCGACCGCCACCCATTTCGAGCGGCCGCGCGGCTGAGATCGCCCGCGCCAAGCCATCGGTGATCGGCGGCCATTTTCGAGGCAAAAGCTTCGAGGCGAAATTTTTTTGAGGTAAGCTGTGCCTCGTGTCGGACCGGCAGCGTCGCGTTCGTCCTTAGGGGGTCAACACCTTAAGCTGGAAGGATAGAAAAATGCCGAGCACCATACGCCTGCACCGGGTACTGACGACGAACCCGGAAAAGGTCTACCGCGCGTTTGTCGAGGCGGATGCGCTGGCCAAATGGCTTCCGCCGAACGGCTTCGTCTGCACCGTGCATCATTTGGAGGCAAAGGTGGGCGGGACGTTTGAAATGTCTTTCCGCAATTTCACCACCGGCGCCAGCCATTCGTTTGGCGGCGAATATGTCGAACTCAATCCGGGCAAGGGCCTGCGCTACACCGACAAGTTCGACGACCCCAACCTGCCCGGCGAAATGCAGGTGACCGTCATCCTGAAAAAGGTCTCGGTCGGCACCGAGATCGACATCACGCAGGCTGGCGTACCGGATGTCATTCCGGCGGAGGCCTGTTATCTGGGCTGGCAGGAATCGCTGCGGAACCTGGCAAAGCTGGTCGAGCCTGAGATCAATCAATAAGGCGCTCCTGCGCCGACATTGCGTTAATCGCGGAATCAAGCAAACTGGCGCGATGCACGTCCGCCCAGTCGGCTTCGTCCGATCCGGCAGGCGATGTTTGGCTGTCGCCTGGCGCGCATCGGGGAAATATCGGCACAATATGGACCTTGACCGCAGGACAACAGCCGATTTCGGACTTCCCATAGGCGCGCTGCTCGTCGCCGGGGCGGCCTCGCTTGGGGGATTTGCGCTGGAACATACGGCGCTGCCGGCGAGAATGGCGGTGATCGTCGCCGTCATCGGCCTGCTTTTCGCAACCGTCTTCGTGGTCGTGCGCCATGCCGACGCCGTCGCGCACCATCTGGGCGAACCGTACGGCACCTTGGTGCTGACGCTGTCGGTCACGATCATCGAGGCGTCGCTGATCGTATCGATGATGCTGCATGGCGCCAACAACCCGACGCTGGCGCGGGAATCGGTGTTTTCCACGGTGATGATCGTTTGCGCCGGCGTGGTGGGCGCGTGCCTTACGCTTGGCGGCTGGCGTCATCACCATCAGGATATCAAGCGGCAGGGCACGAGCGCTTTCCTGGCCATGCTGATCGCCATGACCGGCTTCATCCTCGTTTTGCCGAACTATACGCTTGCCGGCGACCCCGGCACGTTCTCGACGGCGCAGATGGCCTTCGTCAGCACCCTTGCGTTGCTTCTTTATGGCAGCTTCGTTCTCGGGCAGATGAACAGCCATCGCGGCGATTTCGTCGACGACATGGGCGACCAGCCGGCACCGCCCCGCCATGGCAACCCCGACCAGGGGGCCGTCCGGGTGGCTAGCCGGGCTGGGGAGGTCCGGGGCGTGGCGATCAGCGCCCTGTTGCTGGTCATGGGCCTTGCCGGCATCGTTCTTCTGGCCGAGCAGGTGGCGGGCGGGCTGGAGGACAGCCTGGCCGGCTTTGGCGTGAAACAGTCCGACGCCATCATCGGCGCGTTCATCGCCACGCTTGTGCTGCTGCCGGAATCGGTGGCGGCTATCAAGGCGGCACTGCGCAATGAGTTGCAGCGCAGCCTGAACATCGCGCTCGGCTCCGCCTGCGCGACAATCGGCCTGACCGTGCCCGTGGTCGCCGCCGCCGGCCTGCTTACCGGCCGCACGCTCACCCTCGGTCTGGGGCAGGGCGACATGGTTCTGTTGGTCGTCGCCTTGGGAACGAGCATCGTCAGCTTCGGCACCGGGCGGACGACGACGATGACCGGCCTGGTGCATCTGGTGGTGTTTTTTGCCTATTTGCTTTTGATCGTAGTGCCTTAAGCCCGGTCCGGCCGCCGACGGGATTGGCCTGCGCTTGAAGGCGATAATGGCGCAGCGGTCATCACGCTGCTGTTTTTTTTGGCCGATACCGTGTATCGGTCACATTTTTCGCGGTTTTCGCTTCCTTCGTGCTTGCCTGAAGGGGCGGGCATCCCGATTTACGGGACGATCGTATTCACCGGGCCGAGGCAACGGGTCAGAGAAAGCAATTGATGTTGGCGCGACCGAACGAAACAACCGGCAGCGATGCCGGCCTGCCGATGGCCGATCCCGCAGCGCCAGGCCCGGTGCGCGAGAGCGCCTTTGGGCGCGCCCAGCGCCATTCGCGCCGGGTTCGCGTGTTCAAAGTGGTGCTGCCGTTGATCGCGGGCGCGATTGCCATCGCCTTTCCGGTCTATTCCTATCTGGTTACGCCGCCCTCGGTGGCGGTGAAGGCGGATGGCAGCGTCTTTGCGGACGGCAAGCTGGTGATGGCCAACCCCAAGCTCGACGGCTTGACCAAGGAAAACCTTCCCTATTCGCTGAATGCGCTGCGCGCCATCCAAAATGCCGGCCGGGAAGGCATTGTCGAGCTTGAGGGGATCGACGCCAAATTGCCGGTCTCGGCCGATAATGTGGCTGCCGTCGGCGCATCGCACGGGATTTACGACCGTGACAAGAATACGCTCAATCTCGACAGGGAAATCACCATATCGACGACCGATGGAATGGTGGCGAAGTTAAAATCGGCCTTTCTCGACATGGGCAAAGGCACTATGACGACTAGCCAGCCGGTCGATATAAGCCGTGAAGGATCGCGGATCACAGCGGATACGATGTCGGTGCGGGAAAACGGCAAGGTTCTGGTTTTCGAAAAACGCGTGCGTCTCAATATTGATCCTGCCGCAAAGAACGCGGCCAAGGCAGACAGCGGAGAATAAGATGTGGGCCACGAGTTCGATGCGGATTGCCGCGGCAGTCTCTGTCACGCTGTTGGTGGGGCTCGGCTCTGCCGGGGCTCAATCCAATTCGCCCAGCACGATGTCGGGCCTGAAGTTGAGCGGCGACAAGCCGATCCAGATCGAAAGCGACAAGCTTGAGGTTCACCAGAACGAGAACCTCGCCATCTTCACAGGCAATGTCAGCGTCGTCCAGGGACCGACCCTGCTGAAGGCCGGCCGCATGAAGGTGTTTTACGTCAAGAGCGATCCGGCCGCCGCCGGCAAGGACAAGAAGGCCGAAGCGCCGAGCAAGCCCGCCGCGACCGGCGCTTCGCCGATGTCGGGCGGCGCCAATATCGACCATCTGGAAATCGACGGAAAAGTCTACATCAAGTCCGACGACCAGGTTGCGACCGGCGACAGCGGCACGTTCGACATGAAAAGCCAGGTGCTGGTGCTGTCGGGCAAGGAAGTCGTCTTGTCGCAAGGGTCCAACATTCTGGTCGGCTGCAAACTGACCGTCCAGATGCAGACCGGCCTGGCGCAGGTGGACGCCTGCGGCGGGCGCGTGATGATGTCGCTGACGCCGCAATCGCAGAAAGCTCAGTAACATCCATGGTGGGACTTTCGAGACGACCGGCTGAAAAGCTTGCCGCGCCTGCCGTAACCATGGGTGACGCCACGCAGTTCAAAGGCACGTTGATCGCCAAGGGTCTGTCGAAAAGCTACAAGGGCCGCAAGGTCGTCAGCGACGTTACGCTGGGCGTGCGCGCCGGCGAGGCGGTCGGGCTGCTCGGGCCGAACGGCGCCGGCAAGACCACCTGTTTCTACATGGTCACCGGGCTTGTCTCGGCCGATGAGGGGTCCATCGAGATCGACGGATTCGACGTAACCTCGATGCCGATGTACCGCCGGGCGCGGCTTGGCATCGGCTATCTGCCGCAGGAGGCCTCCATTTTTCGCGGGCTTACAGTCGAGCAGAATGTGCGCGCCGTTCTCGAAGTCGTCGAGAAAAGCCGCAAGGAACGCGAGCGCAGCCTGGATGAGCTGCTCGAGGAATTCCACATCAGTCATCTGCGCAAGGCGCCGTCGATGTCGCTGTCGGGCGGGGAACGCCGACGCCTGGAGATCGCGCGCGCGCTGGCGACCCGGCCCGCCTACATGCTTCTGGACGAGCCTTTTGCCGGTATCGATCCGATTGCGGTTGCCGACATCCAGCAGCTTGTGCGCCATTTGACGGCTCGCGGCATCGGTGTCCTGATCACCGACCACAATGTGCGCGAAACGCTCGGCCTGATCGACCGGGCCTATATCATCCATGCCGGCCAGGTGCTGACCCACGGCCGGGCCGAAGAAGTGGTGGCCAATGCCGATGTGCGGCGGCTTTACCTCGGCGAAGGCTTCACGCTCTAACGCCGATAGCCGGTCGTTCTCCATGACCGACGATGGTCTGAACGAGCTTCGGCAGGCTGCTTTTTGGCAGATGCGGCTTGACAAGCAAAAGCCGGGCCAGTTCCTATGCCTGACCGGAAATTTCATCCGGCTGTCATAATGGTGAACCCGGAACATGGCGCTCGCCGCGAAACTACAGCTGAAACAGTCGCAGTCGCTGGTGATGACGCCGCAGCTGATGCAGTCGATCCGGCTGTTGCAGCTGACCCATGTCGAGCTGGAGCGCTTCATCGATGAGGAGATCGAGCGCAATCCGCTGCTGGACCGCGCCGAGCCGCAGGACGACGCCGCGAGCGATCAGGCGCAAAAAGCCGGTGAGGAACGCGATGCTTCGGCGCGCGACGACTGGTACGAGACCGATGGCGTGCAAAGTGCGGAGGGCATGTCGGACAAGCTCGATGCTTCGCTTGAAAACATCTTTCCCGACGATCCGGGCAGAAGCGATGCGGTTGGGCCGGATCTCGCCGCTCAGTGGAAATCGGCATCCGGCAGTGGCGGCGGCGCGTCGGAGGGGTTCGACATGGAGGCGATGGCGGCGGCCGCCATTACCCTGCGCGATCATGTCGGCGAGCAGATCGCGCTTTCGTTTCACGATCCGGCGCTGAGGCTTATCGCCGCCGAGCTTTGCGACAATCTCGACGATGCCGGCTATTTGCAGGCCGACATGGCCGAAATCGCCGACCGACTTGGAGCGGACCAGGCAAAGATGGCTGCGGCGCTGGCGGTCTGCCAGGGGTTCGACCCCGCCGGCATTTTCGCCCGCGACCTCAGCGAATGCCTGGCCTTGCAGCTTGCGGTGCGCGACCGCCTCGACCCGGCGATGAAGGCGCTGCTGGCCAATCTCGACCTTCTGGCCAAGCGCGATTTCCAGGCGCTGAAGCGCCTGTGCGGCGTGGACGAGGAAGATATATTGGACATGCTGGCCGAGATAAGGTTGCTCGATCCCCGTCCGGGCATGGCTTTTTCGACCAGCGGCAGCGAAACGGTGGTCGCCGATGTCGAGGTGCGGGCGGCCAATGACGGCAGCTGGGCGGTCGAGCTGAACCCTGAAACGCTGCCTCGCGTGCTGGTCGATCAGGTCTATTTCGCCCATGTTTCCGCCCATGCGCAAAGCCAGGCCGACAAGGATTTTCTCTCCGAATGCCTGCAAAGCGCCAACTGGCTGACGCGCAGCCTCGACCAGCGGGCGAAAACGATCCTCAAGGTGACGTCGGAGATCGTGCGCAGGCAGGATGCCTTTCTACTCCATGGCGTGCGGCATCTGAAGCCGCTCAACCTGCGCTCGGTGGCCGACGCGATCGGCATGCACGAATCGACAGTCAGCCGGGTCACCGCCAACAAATACATGCTGACCCCGCGCGGGGTATTCGAGCTGCGCTATTTCTTCACCGCGGCAATCGCTTCCTCGGAAGGCGGCGACGCGCATTCGTCGGCAGCCGTGCGCGACCGCATCAAGCAGATGATCGACGAGGAAAAGCCGGCGGATGTGTTGTCCGACGACGCCATCGTCGACGTCCTGAAGGCGGACGGCATCGAAATCGCCAGGCGTACGGTGGCCAAGTACCGGGAAGGCATGGCAATTCCCTCCTCGGTGCAGAGGCGGCGCGAAAAACGCGCTTTGGCCAGCGTCGGACAGTGAATCGGGTCGATTCCGTTGGTTTTCCGCCTTATTTGACAAGCTGCGGGGAACTGGCTAGAAGCCCGCCCGCATGAGATGGGCGTGCGGCCCGCATGCGTGAGATCGGCCAGGATGACGGCAATGGGGCGGTCCGTGGGGCGGTCGGGGAACAATCTGAAAGCTCGGGCGTAAAAACAGCGCAAGTGAAGCTGCGAAGCTTGTGCGCACGGACCACGGGTATAAACTCCAGACAGTGTGAAGCTTGACAGGAAGGTCGAATTCCAGATGACGCTGCGCATATCGGGAAAGCATATGGACATTGGTGACGCGTTTCGCACGCGCATCACGGAACGGGTCGGCGAGGCGATCGAGAAGTATTTCGATCGCGGTTTTTCGGGACAGGTCACGATCGTCAAAGCGGGGTCGCGCTATTCGGCCGATTGCATGATCCGGCTGGATTCGGGCGCTTCGTTGCAGGCGGCCGGCGAAGCCCAGGACCCGACGCAGGCCTTCGATGCGGCGGCCGAACGCCTCGAAAAGCGCCTGCGCCGCTATAATCGCCGCCTGAAGTCGCATTATTCGAACAGTGCCGGCAGCAATGCCAATTCCATCGACATCGCCTATACCGTCATGGAGCCGCTGGCCGACGACGACGAGGAGATTCCGGAGAATTTCGCGCCGGCAATCGTCGCCGAATCGTCGATGGCGCTTAAAACCATGTCGGTGGCTTCCGCCGTGATCGAGCTGGACACCAAGGACAGCCCCGTCTTTGTTTTCCGCAATGCCGGAAACGAACATCTCAACATCGTCTATCGCCGGCCCGATGGAAATATCGGCTGGATCGACCCCTCCACGACCAAGCTCGCGCAGGGCTAAGAGCTGTCTGAACGCCGGAGCGGGGACCGGCGGGACGGTGAAGCACAAGGATTTTCAATTATGGATCTGACCGATCTGATCGACGTGCGGGCGATCATGCCGGCATTGAAAGCCAACTCGAAGAAGCAATTGCTGCAATTGCTGTCGGAGAGGGCGGCCACGATTTCCGGCATTCCGGAACGCGAGATATTCGACACCATCCTGCAACGCGAGCGGCTGGGTTCGACCGGCGTCGGCAATGGCATCGCCATCCCGCATGGCAAGATCGTCGGGGTCAAGCATATTACGGGCGCTTTCGCCCGGCTTGAGGCTCCCGTGGATTTCGACGCGCTGGACGACCAGCCTGTCGACCTGGTGTTTCTGCTACTGGCGCCGGAAGGTGCTGGCGCGGACCACCTCAAGGCGTTGTCCCGCATCGCGCGGGTGCTGCGCGACGCCGATATCGTCGCCAAGATCAGGGGCACGCATGACGCCGCGGCCATTCATACGCTTTTGTCGGACACGCAGGCCTCCCACGCGGCCTGAGCATGTTTTCCAGAGCATGAAAAAAGGGCCGCTCGCGCGGCCCTTTTTGTCGGTTTCTGCAATTGGTTCAGTGGATGGCGACGGTGACGAGGTCGTTTTCCATGGCGCCCGCCAGCGCGCGGTCACGCGCGTCCGAAAGCAGGATCGGCTGGCCGTTGGCGGAAAAAAGCGCCCACAGTTCGAGGCCGGGGGTTATTTCGCCAAGCGTCGGGAAGCGGCCACGCAGGTCGTCGCTCGATACCTTGCGCAGATAGGCGACGGAGCCTTCGCCGAGATGGGCGAATTCGCCGTTCGTCATCGGGAAATTCTCATTGGTGGTGTTTTCTTCGGGTCTGTTCATTTCAGCCTCCTTTTCGCGGATGCCACCGGGGCCATCCTGCATGAGAGCCATCGGTAAAGGTCAGTCTTTCACCGATATATTTATTTTCCGTACCAGTCTTTCGGCCTCCGGGCGGTCGAGATCGATCGACAGCAGCCCGTTTTTCAAATCCGCCGACATCACGCGCATGCCGTCGGCCAGTACGAAACAGCGTTGGAATTGACGCGCGGCAATGCCGCGATGGAGGAACTCGCGCTCGGTATCGTCATTTTGACGGCCGCGCACGACCAACTGATTCTCCTCGACGGTTATTTCGAGGTCTTCGTCGGCGAAGCCTGCGACCGCCAGGGTTATCCTCAACCGCTCAACGCAACCTTCGGTTCCGCGAAGGCGCTCGATATTGTAGGGCGGATACCCATCGCCGGATTTGGCAAGGCGCTCCAGCGTCTTTTCCATGGCATCGAAGCCAAGTAGAAGCGGGCTGGAAAAAGGCGTCATTCGTGACATGCTGGCCTGTGTCCTCTCAAGAGCGACATAGATGGAAAAACCCGGTTGGCGTTTTTCCCGTTGGTGCTGATATGGTCCGTCGCGCGGCCAAGTTCAAGCACCGACAGCCACTATCGGAACAGCCATTCGACAAGGAATGAAAATGCCCAGCCAACACCGGATCATCATCGACACCGACCCCGGCCAGGACGATGCCGTCGCGATATTGCTGGCGCTGGGCAGCGCCGAGATAGAAGTGGCCGGCATTACGGTGGTGGCCGGCAACGTTCCGCTGAAGCTGACCGAGAATAATGCGCGCAAGGTTTGCGAACTGGCCGGACGCCGGGATATCAAGATATTCTCGGGCGCGATCCGGCCGCTGATGCGTGAACTGGTGACCGCCGAGGAGGTTCACGGCCAGACCGGCCTGAACGGGCCGGTGCTGCCGGAACCGACGATGCCGTTGCAGGAACGGTATGCCGTCGATTTCATCGTTGAAACGCTGATGCGGGAGCCAAGCGGCACCATCACCCTATGCGCGCTCGGGCCGTTGACCAACATCGCGCTGGCGCTGGTGCGGGAGCCGAAAATCGCGGCGCGGATCAAGGAAATCGTGCTGATGGGCGGCGGCTTCTTCGAAGGCGGCAACATCACGCCGACGGCGGAATTCAACGTCTATGTCGATCCGCACGCCGCCGATATCGTGCTGAAATCCGGCGTTTCGGTCGTCATGATGCCGCTCGATGTCACCCATAAGGCGTTGACCAACGCCAGGCGCATCGTGGCGATCCGCGGTCTCGGCACCAAGGTCGGCGAGGCGGTTGGCGACATGCTGGAATTTTTCGAGCGCTTCGACGTGGAAAAATATGGCAGCGATGGCGGGCCGCTGCACGATCCGTGCGTGATCGCCTATCTGCTCAAGCCGGAATTGTTCAAGGGCCGCAACTGCAACGTGGTGGTGGAAACCGCCTCGGAACTGACGATGGGCATGACGGTGGTCGATTGGTGGGGCGTGACCAAGCGGCCCAAGAACGCGCTTTTCATGCGCGACATCGACCATGATGGCTTCTTCGCGCTTTTGACCGAGCGGCTGGCAAGGCTCTAGGTCCGGTCTTCCAGCGCCTTATCTTCCAAGGCCTTGTCCACGTCCCTGGCGTGGGGGATGGATGGCTGCGCGCCGGGCTTGAGGCAGGCAAGGGAGCCGGCGGCGGCGGCGCGTTCCAGCGCCTTGTCGAGCGCCAGCCCGGCGGAGAGAGCCGCGCCCAGATAGCCGCAAAACGTATCGCCGGCGCCAACCGTGTCGACAGGCACGATCTTAAGGGCGGGCACTTCGAGGAAACTGCCGGGCGCGGCCGCAAGCACGCCGTCGCCGCCCAGCGTAACGATGACGGCGCGGCCCGTTCTTTCGGCATAGTCGCGCATGCGGGCAGGCCGGTCGTCTCCCTGAAGCGACAGCGCTTCGGCGTAGAAATCGAATTCCGTCTCGTTGGCGACGACATAGTCGGCTTTGCCGAGGAAGCCGGCGGCTTCGCGGCGAAACGGCGCGGTGTTCAGCACCGCGACCGCGCCGGCCGCATTGGCGGCATCGAGCGCGGCATCGACTGTCGGCAGCGGGATTTCGTGTTGTAAAAGGACGAAATCACCGCGCTTGAGCAGGATTTTGGCCAGATCGCCGGGTAGCACCGTGTCGTTCGCGCCCGGCGCCACCGCGATCATGTTCTCACCGGCCTCATCGACGAGGATCGCCGCCGTGCCGGTGCTGGCGTGGCTTTCACGAACGCCGGTAAGGTCGACCTTACCCTCGATCAGGCAGGCCAGCGCCTCGGCAGCGAAGCCGTCCTTGCCGACCGATCCCACCATGCGCACCGCCGCCTCGGCGCGCGCGGCAGCCAGCGCCTGGTTGGCCCCCTTGCCGCCGGCGGCTGTGGTGAAGCCCGAGCCGCGCACCGTTTCGCCGGGACCGGGCAGGCGCTCGACCGCCGTTATCATGTCGAGGTTGATCGAGCCGATGACGATGATCATGAAATGGAGTGTCTCCCGGATTTAACCGGGAAACTAGCCCTTCCGAAAGTCTCCCGCCAGACGGCGATCGCGGAAAACCGTCAGGCGGAAGCCTTGCCGGCCTCCCAGCCGAGGATGGCGCGCTTGCGGGTCAGGCCCCAATGGTAACCGGTCAGCGCGCCGGACTTGGCCAGCGCCCGGTGGCAGGGAACGACAAAGGAGATCGGGTTGGCTCCGCAGGCCGCGCCCACGGCGCGCGAGGCGTCGGGCGCGCCGATATCGGCGGCCAGCGCCGAATAGGTGCGCGCTTTGCCGAGCGGTATCCGCAGCAGCGCTTCCCACACGCGGACCTGGAAATCGGTGCCGATCATGACGACGCGCAAGGGCTGGTCGGCGCGCCAGCGGGCGGGATCGAAGATGCGGGCGGCATAGGGAGCGGTGGCCGCCATGTCCTCGACATAGACGGCGTTCGGCCAGCGCCCCGACATATCGGCGAAAGCGGCCTGCTCCTCGCCGGGGTTGTTGAAGGAAAGGCCAGCCAGGCCACGGTCGGTGACCATGATGAGGGCGATGCCGAACGGCGAAATGTGATAGCCGTAGCGGATCGTCAGGCCTGCGCCACGGGTCTTGTAGTCGCCGGGCGACATCGCCTCATGGGTGACGAAAAGGTCATGCAGGCGGCTTGGTCCCGACATGCCGACCTCGAACGAGGTTTCCAGCAATGGCGCACCGCCATCGAGCAGCCTGCGGGCATGGTCGAGAGTGACCGCTTGCAGAAACGCCTTGGGCGACAGGCCGGCCCATCGGGTGAACAGCTTTTGCAGGCCGGTCGGCGTTTCCCCGACATCCTCGGCCAGTTGCTCCAGCGAAGGCTGGTCGCGATAGTCGAGGCTGATCTTTTCGATGACGCGGCGCACGATCTCGTAATCGCCGCCTTCGGGCGTGATGTCTTTTTCGAGGGTCGCGGACGGCTTTAGCGGCATCGCGGCATTCATAAGCATCTGGGTGTTCATGGCAACGTCTCCTTGGCCATGAATATCGTCGCTCAGGCCGGCGCAAACCACCCGAAACTTGCCTTGCACCGGTGCTGGATGGCGTGAAGCCAAGCGGCAGGCAGGCTTGGGCGCCTATCGCTTTTTGGCCGTCGCCAGCGCGCGGGAAAAGGCGTCGGCAAAACTTTCGCGGTCGTCGGGATTGAGGAAGCCGCCGATCGGCACGCTGCGCCCCTGCGCTTCCACCGCCATTTCGGTGATGCCGATTTCGCTGTGCCGGGCAACGGAAAAGCGGGTCCAGAACGGATTGAAACGGTGCGCTTCGGCCTTGCCGGAAGGGGCTACCTTGCGGATGTCGAGGGCGGTGCGTGACACCGACACTTCCTCGCGGGCGCGCGCCGCGCGATAATTAAGGCGAAAGGCAATGTAGAGGCCGACGACGTCCAGTCC
>DASYCS010000205.1:0-3427 GCA_036500025.1 Mesorhizobium sp.
GATCGTCCTCCAGCGCCGTTCCAACGCCAATAAGAATGGCGTCGGCCTCCACCCGCATCATCTGCACCTCACGGCGCGCGATCTCGCCGGTGATGGTGACCTGCCCCTGCCCGCGCCGGCCGATCTTGCCATCGCTCGAAAGCGCAAGTTTCAGAACGACTTCCGGCCGCTTCCTGATTGATCGAATCAGATAGCCGGCCATCTGCTCCGTCGCTTCACACGCCAAAACCTTCTCGACCACCTCTATGCCGGCGGCGCGCAATATGGCGTAACCCTTGCCGGAAACGCGGGCGTCCGGATCGCTCGCCGCGCCGACGACACGGGCAATGCCGGCGCTGACCAGCGCGTTGGCGCAAGGCGGCGTGCGGCCATGATGGGCGCATGGCTCCATCGTGACATAGGCGGTTGCGCCGCGCGCCAGTTCGCCCGCCTCCGCCAACGCCTCGGTTTCGGCATGCGGACGCCCGCCAATGGCGGTGACGCCGGTGCCGACGATCATCGGGCCGGCGCCGTCGTCGCGCACGATGACCGTGCCGACCGAAGGATTGGTGGCCGTGCGGCCGGCATTGCGGCGCGACAGCCGGAGCGCGGCCGCCATGAAGCGGCGGTCCAGGGCCTCCTGCGCGCTGTTTTGCGGATCTTTCATCGGTCTAGACGGCGTCCTCGTCGTCACCCTTCAATTCGCCCAGAACATCGTGAAAATCCTTGGCTTCACGAAAATTCCGGTAGACGGAGGCGAAGCGCACATAGGCAACGTCGTCGAGCGACTTCAGCGCTTCCATCACCAGCCGGCCGATCTCGCCGGTCGGCACTTCGGTTTCGCCCGAGCTTTCAAGCTGGCGTACGATGCCGGTGACGGCGCGGTCGATGCGTTCGGGGTCGACACTGCGCTTGCGCACGGCGATTTCCACTGAACGCAGCAGCTTATCGCGGTCGAACGGCACCTTGCGGCCCGACTTCTTGACGACGACCAGATCACGCAGCTGCACGCGCTCGAAAGTGGTGAAGCGGCCGCCGCAATCGGGACATACGCGACGCCTGCGGATTGCCGAGCCATCCTCGGCGGGGCGCGAATCCTTCACCTGCGTGTCTTCGGACTGGCAATAAGGGCAGCGCATGGTCGGTGTGGCCTCGCGATTCTCGATCTGCGGAAGGATTAAAGCCTTTCAGCGCGCATGCAAACATGCCTGCGGCCTCGCTACCGGCAGATAGCGAGGCCGCAGGGCAATTTCCAGCCGGCAATCAGCCGAGGTAAGGATAAAGCGGGAAACGATCGGTCAATGCGACGACCTTCTGCTTGACCGCAGCCTCCACCGAGGCGTTGCCCTCGTCGGAATTGGCAGCTTTCAAACCATCCAGCACTTCGGCAATCAGCTTGCCGATTTCGCGGAATTCGGCTTGGCCAAAGCCGCGCGTCGTGCCAGCCGGGGTCCCGAGGCGGATGCCGGAGGTGACGAAAGGCTTTTCCGGATCGAAGGGAATGCCGTTCTTGTTGCAGGTGATGTTGGCGCGGCCAAGCGCCTGCTCGGCGCGTTTGCCGGTGGCGTTCTTGGGGCGCAAATCCACCAGCATCAGATGATTGTCGGTGCCGCCCGAAACGATGTCGAGGCCGGTTTCCTTGAGGCTTTCGGCCAGCGCCTTGGCGTTATCGGCAACATTTTGCGCGTAAAGCTTGAACTCGGGCTTCAGCGCCTCGCCGAACGCGACGGCCTTGGCGGCGATGACATGCATCAGCGGGCCGCCCTGGAGGCCTGGAAACACCGCCGAATTCATCTTCTTGGCAATGTCCTCGTCATTGGTGAGGATCATGCCGCCGCGCGGGCCGCGCAGCGACTTATGCGTCGTGGTGGTGACGACATGGGCATGCGGCAGCGGCGACGGATGCACGCCACCGGCAACGAGGCCGGCAATGTGGGCCATGTCGACCATCAAATAAGCGCCGACGCTGTCGGCGATCTCGCGGAACCGCTTCCAGTCCCAGATGCGCGAATAGGCGGTGCCGCCGGCGAGAATCAGCTTCGGCCTGGTCTCGTGCGCCTGCTTCTCGATGGCGTCCATATCCAAGAGGTTATCGTCCTGGCGCACGCCATAGGAAACGACCTTGAACCACTTGCCGCTCATGTTGACCGGCGAACCGTGGGTCAGGTGACCGCCCGAATTCAGATCGAGACCCATGAAGGTATCGCCCGGCTGCAACAGCGCCAGGAAAACCGCCTGGTTCATCTGGCTGCCCGAATTCGGCTGGACGTTGGCGAAATTGCAGCCGAACAGCTTCTTGGCGCGCTCGATGGCCAATTCCTCGGCCACGTCGACGAACTGGCAGCCGCCATAATAGCGCTTGCCCGGATAGCCCTCGGCATATTTGTTGGTCATGATCGACCCCTGCGCTTCCAGCACGGCGCGCGAGACGATGTTCTCGGAGGCGATCAGCTCGATCTCGTGGCGCTGGCGGCCAAGCTCGTTGCGGATGGCGCCGAAGATTTCCGGATCGACATCGGCAAGCGGGGTTTCGAAAAAGGCGTCGCGAAATGTCTGGGCTGCCGATGCACTGGCCATGTCTTGGGGTTCCTCGCTGTCCGGATATTGCGCCGCCATTAGCACAGTTGTTGCGGCGTCACCACGTTTGCCGCGCGAAATTTGCTGGCCGAAATGCGCCAAAAGCGGCGAGGCTGGCCTATTGCATAGTTTAATGACGCGCACGATTCTCGCCTGTATAAATGCGCATGACGGGTCGGTCCTTAACCGACCGCCCAGCCTGGAGACAATACTGCGTGGTTCATGATTTTCAGGCCGACATCGACGCGATTGAAAACATCGACGCGGTGCCGACGATCCTCGATGTGGTCTGCCGGACTACCGGCATGGGGTTCGCGGCCGTCGCGCGCGTGACGGAAAGCCGCTGGATCACCTGCAAGGTTCTCGACACCATCAATTTCGGGCTGGTTGCGGGCGACGAACTCAAGGTCCGTTCGACGATCTGCAATGAAATTCGCCAAAGCCGCGAAGCCGTGGTCATCGACCACGTTGCCGAAGACGAGGCCTATCACGACCACCCGACGCCCGCCATGTATGGCTTCCAAAGCTATATCTCGATGCCGATCATTCGCAGCGACGGCATATTCTTCGGTACGCTGTGCGCAATCGACCCCCGGCCGGCGCGGCTGAAAAACCCCGGAACCATCGGCATGTTCAAGCTGTTCGCCGAACTTATCGCAGCGCATCTCCAGGCAGCCGAGCAGTTGCGGGCGGCCAAGACCGAACTGGCGAAGGAGCGCGAACGCTCGGAACTGCGCGACCAGTTCATCGCCGTGCTTGGCCATGATCTGCGCAATCCGGTCGCGTCGATCGATTCGGGCACCAAGCTGCTTTTGCGTTCGCCGCTCGAAGACAAGTCCCGGCAAATCATCAAGCTGATGCAGGGCAGCGT
>DASYCS010000206.1:0-1766 GCA_036500025.1 Mesorhizobium sp.
GAGAAGATCGGGCGACACCGGCTTATAGGGCACGGCATCCTTCAGCGCGCCGTCCGCCTGCTTCCTGCGCGCCTCGTAATGATCGAGGATCAGCGTATGGCGCTCGGCCAGCGCCTCATGCGCCAGATGGTCGAACACCACTGGCGTATCCGGCAGGTAGTCGAACACGGTGTCGAGCCGCTCGTAGAACAGCGGCAGCCAGTGCTCCATGCCGGCGAAACGGCGACCTTCACTGACCGCGGCGTAAAGCCCGTCATCGCGCGATGGCGCGCCGAAGGCCTCGATGTAGGCGCGGCGGAAGCGGCTGATGGTTTCCGGCGTGAGAGCCACTTCGCTCATCGCCTGCAACGACATCGACTTGCGCTGGCCGGTGGTGCGCTGGCTGGCGGCATCGAAGGTGCGGATGGATTCCAGCGTGTCGCCGAAGAAATCGAGGCGCAGCGCTTCGGGCCAACCGGGCGCAAAGAGGTCGAGAATGCCGCCGCGCACGGCGAACTCGCCGATGGAGCGCACTGTCGGCACACGGTCGAAGCCGGAGGTTTCAAGCCGCGACACCAGGGTTTTCATGTCGATCTGGTTGCCCGGCCTGGCATGGAAATTCTGCGCCTCGATCAGTTCCGCAGGCGGAATGCGTTGCAGCAGCGCATTGGCGGTGGTGAGGATGACGGCGCGGTGCGGCTTCCTTGCCAGGGCAATCATCGCGGTCAGCGCGTCGAGGCGGCGCGCGGCGGCATCGGAACCGGGCGAAACGCGGTCGTAAGGCAGGCAATCCCAGGCAGGCAATTCCAGAACCGGCAGGCCGGGTGCGGCAAAGGAAAGCGCTTCGACGATGGATGGCAGGCGCTGGCCGTCGCGCGCCACGAACAGCACCGGCCGGTCCGGCGCGATTTCCTGCGCCGCCTGCACCAGCGCGAAGGCCTCATAGCCGTCGGCGACGCCATCGACGATAGATTCGGTGGCACGGCCCTTGGGCAGGCCGATTTTAGGGATCAGGCTCATCGGTTCACGTTCAGAATGTCATTGAGCGGCGCGAGGCCAGGATTTTTTGCAGCAACGGGGAATCAAGGCCTGTCGGCACCGGGCGTTCGCCGGTTACCCAAGGCAGAAATTCAGTATCGGGAATGTCCAGAAGCTGCTCATATTGGTCGATTTCGGCGTCAGTCAAGGCCGCGATCTCGGCATCGGCGAACTGTCCGAGGATCAAATCCATCTCCCGCATGCCGCGATGCCAGGAACGAAAAAGAAGCTTGGCGCGCCGAGGCTCCAGCCCCTCGCTCGATCGTTTCGTTCCGGTCATGGCAATGCGTCCTGTCTCAGTGGGGCGCATATAGCGTGGATAGAGGCCGGTGTCAGCCTTTGCAAGGCGCGTGGCCTCGCCTAGTTTGGGCAATGTCTTCCATTGCAGTTCGGCTCACACCCCCGCCCCCAATTCCTCCCGACAAGAGGGAAGGAGTTGCCAACGCCCCGGCTACCCGGTCCCCTTCGTGGGGCTGGGGTAACCCACGGGCGAAAATCTAGCCATGCGCCCCTTTCTCCTCGACCCTCTTTTTGTGCCCATCACCTCGCTCGAAGGCGTCGGGCCGAAGGTTGCCGGCATGATCGAGAAAATCGTGCCGGCCGACCTCGGCGACCGGGCCGCGCGGGCCGGCGATCTTCTGTTCGTGCTGCCCAACACCGTCATCGACCGGCGCAACCGGCCGGGCATCGCCTATGCCGCGCAAGGCGCCATCGTGACGCTCGAACTCACCATCGACCGCCACCAGCCG
>DASYCS010000207.1:0-8924 GCA_036500025.1 Mesorhizobium sp.
TCGTCCTGGCCGAGCGTTGCAAGGATGTCGCCATAGCCTTTCCACGACCAGCTCGAATGGGCCTTGTGGGCGAGGCGTTCGGCAAACAGCGCGCGAGCGCGCAGCGAATCCCGGCTGGACTTGGCCGTATCGAGCAGGATCATGTGAAAGACGTCCCGCTGCGCCCGGCTGCCGCCGATGCGGTCGAGCCGGTAGCGCACCGGTTCCATCACCGCGAGCGCTTCGGTATAGCGGCCGGCGCGCGCGAGCTTGAGGCCGTCGGCCAGCGCCAGGCCGGATTCCGCGCACACCTGCGCCTGCGTTCCGTCAAGCATCGACCATTGCCGGATATTCGAGATCATCCGGTCGGCCGCCACGGCATCGCCGCCGGCGACCAGCGCCATCAGGTAATGCAGCGATACGAAGATGAGATCGGTGTCGTCCACATGCCGCTTGGCAACACCCACCAGGTTTTCCCAGCGACTGCCGACATCGATGCCGAACATTTCCAGCCGCCACAAAAGCGAGGACGCATTGCAGATGTCGAGGTAGAAATCGGACTCGATATCGGAGACGATCTGCTTGTCGTACAGCGCCAGCACGGTGTCGAATTCGCCGCGCTCCAGATGGTACAGGCATCGGTGCCAATAGAGGTGGAACCGGAAATTGTTGACGGATGACCAGCTGTTTTCCAGCCCGGTGACCCACTGGATGCCTTCCTCCATGCGCTCGGTCATTTCCAGTACGTGAGCGACGGAATGGACGGACCAGGCATCCGCCGGGTTCCGCTCCACCGCCATCCGGCCATATTTCTCGGCGGCGGCATATTCGCCGTTTTCTTCGAGGCCGAAGGCGTACATGCCAAGCAGGAAGCCGTAATCGCGGTGCTCCGGCGACCAGAGCGGCAGGATGCGCGCCATCGAATCACGCATGCGGCGCGGGTCGCCGGAGTAGAAATGCGTGAAATGGGCCAGCCGCAGCGCCAGTCCGTCCTGCGGGTGGTCGAGCAGGATGCCTTCCCATATGCCGGTCGCCGCGTCGAGGTCGCCGGCGCACCATCTGGCAAGCGCTTGCGCATGCGAGCGCTCGCGCTGGTTTGCGCCGGTGCGGTCCATCAGCCCGGCCATCCCATCGGAAATGCCCTTGGCGCGCGCCGAATGGTTGGAACTGCCGATCAGCTTGGCCAGATAGCCCTTGGCGCAGTGCGCCATCGGCATGTCCGGGTCGGTTTCGACCAAGGCTTTCAGCGTGGCGCCGGTATCGCGGCGAAAGCCCATATAGCGCGAGGTGAAAGCGCTGAACTGGGTTGCGCTTTCGGGGGAAGACGCCGTGAAGGAAAGGTTGTCCGCGTTTTGATATTGCTGCATGGCGATCTCCTCATTCGGCAGCAGCGCCCAGCGCCGGCTGCTCGGTTCGCGTTGCGTAGCCGTCACGGGTCTGTGGCGTCTTGATGCCGAGGATCGAACCCGCCACCTGCGTGCGCAGGATCTGGGCCGTGCCGCCGGCAATCGAAAACATGCGCGCATCGCGCATCATGCGCTCAAGCGGCAGGTTGCGTGAATAGCCCATGGCGCCGTGGATCTGGAGCGAGGCGCTGGTAACCGACTGCGCGGTCTCGGCGGCAAGGATTTTGGCTTGCGCCGCCGCGCGAATGTCGGGAAAGCCGTCGACGACCGTGCCGGCGGCCGCGTAAAGAAGAGCGCGCGCCGCCGCAAGCGAGATCGACATGTCGGCGATCATCCACTGAAGCCCCTGAAATTCGGCGATCGGGCGGCCGAATTGCTGGCGTTCGAGCGCGTAATCGACGGCATGCTCGTAGGCGCCCTGCGCTATGCCGAGCGCCACCGTGCCGGCGCCGACCCGCTGGGCGTTATAGGCGCGCATCAGGCCGGCAAAACCGCGCTTCACGCCTTCCGGCGGGACGACGATCATGTCCTCGGCGACTTCCATGTCGTCGAAGATGATTTCGGTTTCCGGAATGCCGCGCAACCCCATCGCCGGTTCGCGCTTGCCGATCTTGAGGCCGGGCGTCTCGTCGCGCACCGCGATGAAGCCGGCAATGCCCTGCGAGCGGCCGTTTTCCATGAGGCGGGCAAAGACGAGGTGCAGTTTCGATACGCCGCCGCCGGTGATCCAGTGCTTCTTGCCGTTGATGATGTATTTGTCGCCCTTTTTCACGGCGAAAGTGGTCATCTCGGTGGCGGCGCTGCCCGCGTCAGGTTCGGTAATGCAGATGGCGGGCTTGTCGCCGCTCAAAACCAGCTCGCTGGAGAGGCGCTTCTGCTTGTCGGAACCGTAGTGCATGATCGCGCCGAGCGCGCCCATATTGGCCTCGACCGTGATGCGGCTCATCGTGCCGCAGCAGCGTCCCATTTCCTCGACCACGGTGACCGCATCGGTATAGGACAAGCCCTGGCCGCCATATTCCTTGGGGATGGTCATGCCCATGAAGCCGGCCTTGGCAAGCTTGGCCACGCTTTCCCATGGATAGGCCTCGGTGCGGTCCACCTCGGCGGCCAGCGGGCGGAATTCCCGCTCCGCCAGGTCGCGGGCCTTGGCCATCAGGTCGGAGGTGATTTTGGTTGCAGCGCTCATGAATGCCTTCCTCTCTCTACGGCGGATTGCGTCGCCTCGTCCAGCAGGCCGAATTCCGCCAATATTTCCAGCGTGTGCTGCCCGCAGGTGGGCGGCGCACGGCGATAGGTGACGGGGGTGCGGCTGAACTTGATCGGATTGCCGATCAGTTGCACCTCGCCCGTCTGCGATCCCGGATAGGGAACGGATATTTTCATGCCCCGGCTTTCAACCTGGTCGGACGAGAACACGTCGGCCAGCGTATTGATGGGGCCGCCTGGAACGCCAGCCGCTTCCATCGCCTCGACCAGCGCCTGCTTGGTGAAGGCCTTGAGTTCCACCGCGATCAATTCGATCAGCGCGTCGCGGTTTTCGATGCGCGCGTCGTTGGTGCGAAAACGTGGCTCGGCCGCCAAATCCGGGCGCGCGATGATGTCGCAAAAGCTGCGATATTGCCGGTCGTTGCCGGAGGCCACCACGACATGGCCATCGGCGACTTCGAAAACCTGGTAGGGCACGATGTTGGGATGCTGGTTTCCCAGCCGCTTCGGCAGGCGGCCAGACAGCAGGTAGTTGGTGCCGGCATTGACGAGCCATGCCACCTGCGCGTCCACCAGCGCGATGTCGATATGCTGGCCTTCGCCGGTGCGGTCGCGGTGGCGCAGGGCCGCCAGAATGGCATTGCTGGCATAAAGCCCGCACACGACATCGGCGACGCCGACGCCAACCTTCATCGGCTCGCCGTCGGGGTCGCCGGTCAGGCTCATGATGCCGCCATAGGCCTGCGCAAGCAGGTCGTAACCCGGCTTCGCGGCATGCGGCCCGGTCTGGCCGAACCCGGTGATCGAGCAGTAGACCAGGCCCGGTTTCTCGGCCGCCAGGCTTTCATAGTCGAGGCCGTATTTCTTGAGCCCGCCCACCTTGAAGTTCTCGATGACGATATCGCAACTGCGCACCAATGCCCGGATTTTCGCGGCATCCGCCGGGTCGGCGATATCGAGCGCCATCGACCGCTTGTTGCGGTTGGCGCACAGATAATAGGCGCTCTCGCGGGTCGCCACCCCGTCGCGGTCGCTGACGAAGGGCGGTCCCCAGCTTCTGGTGTCGTCGCCCTCGCCGGGGCGCTCGATCTTCAGCACGTCCGCGCCCATGTCGCCCAGCAACTGGGTGCAGGTAGGCCCGGCCAGAATGCGCGACAAGTCCAGGATGCGCAGCCCTTCGAGAGGGCCGTTTGCCGCGGCGCTGGTTACTTCAGGGGCGGAAATCGTCGATGTCGTCATGATGATTTCCTAAATAATTGACATAATTGATGCAAGTTTAATTATGTGGATAATAACATGACGGAAATTGATGCTATGTGACAAGCTGCGCGCGCCTCTTCATAGAAGCTGGGCGCTTTGCACTCAGCGGTTAGGCGCTGGCGCCATATTTTCCGCGCCGCAACTTTGCGGCTGCAAACGACAGCACTGGGCGCTTCCGCACCGGTATCCATCGGCCGCCACCCGAAGATGGCGTCGAGTGGACATTCCGCCGGGACCGCGCCCCATGTCCCGCGTTCCCATGCCACCGCATTCCATGCAATTGACCGGCCCGGCCCATAGACGGCAACGGATCGTCAGGCGCGGGCGTCGTTGTCTCTTGACAAGCTCATATGTTCCGGCATTAATATTCAGAATGCCGTTCTATAATGTAGAACGTCATTGGGGAGTGAGAACGAATGAACGAACCATTGGCGCGGTGCGCTGCGGCTGTATCTCCGCATGCTGCGTTGGAATCAAGCCAGAGCAGAGGGCAGGGCGGTTTTATGTCGCCACGCGCATTTCCGTTGGCGTCAGGCCGCTGGTATCGCCACCTCTGGTATCAGGCCCTTTGACAGGCGGGTAAGCGATCGCCAGGCCCTGTTGCCGGCAGCTTTATCCGATGGCAGCGGGTTCATCTGTCCTCTTGTCGCCTCGCACCGGTTTGAGAAAAACGCGCAAAAACACGTCGTCTCTCGTTCAACGAAACTGAAATCCACAACAAGCAACTGGAGGAAACGCATTATGAAACTACGCCCTGGCGCTTTGCACGCCCTACGCATCCCGGCCGTCATTGCCGCCCTTTTGGCTTTTTCCCATCTGCCCGCCGCGCAGGCCGCCGACATGATCGGCAATTGTGAGGTCACCGGCGTCAAGGGTTCCATGCCGTTTACGCCGGTTAATGCCGGCGTGTTGACCGTCGAGGTGAACCTTCCCTCAAATCCGGGCTGGTACAATGGCGACACGCCGGACCAGATCAAGGACGGCTACGAATATTGCCTGGCCGCCAACATCGCCCACCGCGCCGGCCTTGACGGCGTGAAGATCGTCAATGTGGCGTGGGATGCGCTCGTCACCGGCCATACCAAGGATTTCGACATCGCGCTCTCGCAGATTTCGATCACCGAGGAACGCAAGAAAGTGGTCGATTTCTCGACGCCTTACTTCAACTCGGATTTCGGCGTTCTGGTCAAGAAGGGCACCACGGTCGATTCAACGTCGATCAAGAAGATGCGCTTTGCCGTGCAGCAGTCGACCACCGGCGCCGATTTCGTCACCAACAAGGTGCAGCCGGCCGAAGTCAAGGTGTTTCCCGATGCGCCGGGCATGGTCACGGCCCTGATGGCAGGCCAGGTCGAAGCCGCCGGCAACGACACCGCAGTCATGCTCGGCTGGGCGACGCGCTCGCAGGGAAAGCTTGAGGTCGTCGGCCAGTATACCACGGGCGAGGCATATGGCGGCCTTTACCCCAAGGCGTCCCCCAATGCCGCGAAGATCAACGAGATCATCGAAGCCCTGATCAAGGACAACACGGTGAAGTCGCTGTCGACCAAATATCTCGGTCCGGTTCTCGGAGCCGATCCGACCTCCGTGCCGTACATCAAGCCGTGATCGCAAGCAGCGATCGATTAAACAGGTACTGACCCGATGTCTTTTACCAAGGATACAAATGGGGGCCGGAATTCCGGCCCCCTCGGCGGAAAACGCTGGAGCGCCGGCACGCCGCCAAAGGATGTCACCGGTTGGATGGTCAGCGCGCTGCTCGTCACC
Source organism: Mesorhizobium sp. (assembly GCA_036500025.1). GTDB lineage: Bacteria > Pseudomonadota > Alphaproteobacteria > Rhizobiales > Rhizobiaceae > Mesorhizobium. The sequence goes on from DASYCS010000207.1 coordinate 5,622, forward strand.
GTCCTGGTCATCGCCGCCACCTTCAGAACGGCTCTCGATGTCAGGGCCGCCGCCGCTACGCTGGGCGTCAGCGGCCTTGTTGTCGATGCGATCCTTGTCGTCGGCTGCCTCACCGTCCTGTCGCTGTTGCGGCCGGCGCTCAAGAGCATGCGCCAGGCGCGCGCCGTCAGTTCGGCCCTCGCGTCCAATAATGTAATCGACGCCCGCGTCGCCGCCGCTGCATCCAGGGATTCCGCCTATTACACATTGGGTTCCGCCGTGGCGGTCGTGGCGGCGCTGCTTCTCATTCAGTTCATCATCGCCAACAACCTTGCCGTTGGCCGCACCTTCTTCCTGCTGCCCCTGATCTGGAGCACCATCTGGCTTGTCATCAAAGCCTTCTGGGTCAACATCTACATTTTCGTCGTCGCCGAGATACTAGTGCTGATCTGGGGCCTGATCGTCGCGGTGGCGCGGCTGATGCCGGGTGACGCCGGGCGGCCGGTGCGGATGATCGCAACGATCTATACGGACATGTTTCGCGGCCTGCCGGCCATCATCACCATCTATCTGGTGGGCTTTGGCCTTTCGCTGACCGATCTGCCCTGGATCAAGGATCTGTCGCAGGAAACCTTCGCCATCATCGCCCTGACCCTGACCCATGGCGCCTATACGGCTGAAGTATATCGCGCGGGCATTCAAAGCATTCATGGCAGCCAGGTCGCGGCGGCGCGCTCGCTTGGCCTGTCCTACTTCCAGACCCTGCGATACGTCATCGTGCCGCAAGCGGTGCGACGCATCGTCCCGCCGCTTCTGAACGGCTTCATCGGCCTGCAAAAAGACACGGCGCTGGTGAACGTGATCGGCGCGGTCGATGCTTTCAACCAGGCGAAAATCCTTACCAGCAATTACTTCAACCTGTCGCCGGTTACCGGGGTCGCCCTCCTGTTCATACTGGTCACCATTCCGCAGGCGCGTTTCGTCGACAAGTTGATAGAGCACGATCAGCGTCGCACGCGCGCCGGCGGCAATTGAGGTCATCCGACTATGGCAATGATCGAAATACGCGATATCCATAAGCATTACGGGGCGTATAAGGTCTTCGACGGCCTCAGTCTCGACGTCGAGGAACATCAGGTCGTCTGTCTCGTCGGGGCTTCCGGCTGCGGCAAGTCGACCCTGCTGCGCGCCATGAACGGCCTTGAGCAGATACAGTCCGGCGAAATCCGCATCAACGCCGACCGGATCACCGGTCCCGGCGTCGATGTCAACGCGCTGCGGCGCGATGTCGGCATCGTCTTCCAGAGCTACAATCTTTTCCCCCACATGACCGTGCTGCAAAACGTCACTTTGGCGCCCATCAAGGTTCTGGGCGAGGATCGTCACGAGGCGGAGGCGAGGGCGATATCGTTCCTGAAGCGGATCGGCCTGGAGCACAAGGCGAACGAATATCCCGACAGGCTTTCGGGCGGCCAGCAGCAGCGCGTCGCCATTGTCCGGGCCATGGCGATGGGACCGATGGTGCTGCTGCTGGACGAGATCACGTCGGCGCTCGACCCGGAACTCGTCTCGGAGGTTCTGAATATCGTCCGCGATCTCGCGGCCGAAGGCATGACGATGCTGCTTGCCACCCATGAGATGGCCTTTGCCCGCGAGGTGGCGAGCAAAGTCTGCTTCCTCGCCGACGGAAAAGTGCATGAGGAAGGGCCGCCGGAAGAGATTTTCGGCAACCCCAAACAGGAGCGCACCCGGACGTTCTTGCAGCGGATCATCGAGGCCGGGCGACTTTAGAACGCGGCTCTGCCTGGTTCAGGGCCGGGCGCTTTCACGCCTGGCGGCATCCGGAGGGGCATCCTCCTAGGAAATTTGGCGATCGTGAAGCATCGTAGCGATATAGGAGAGTGACCAAATTGGAATTGACCGCTGTGGCCGAGATCGACACCCAGAATTTCCAGCCGGCGTCGCGCATCGCCTCCGTCGAGGTGTCGGAAATTCTCAGGATCGGCGCGCGCGCGCAAGCGCTGAAGAAGGCTGGAAGACCGATCATCGTTCTGGGGGCCGGAGAGCCTGATTTCGATACGCCCGACCATGTCAAGCAGGCGGCATCGGACGCGATTGCGCGCGGCGAGACCAAATACACCGCCCTCGACGGTACAGTGGCGCTTAAAAACGCGATCCAGCGCAAGTTCTCGCGGGAAAACGCGGTCGAATATGCGCTGGACGAGATCACGGTTGGGGCAGGCGCCAAGCAGATATTGTTCAACGCCATGATGGCGACGCTGAACGAGGGCGATGAGGTGATCATCCCCACGCCATATTGGACCTCGTATTCGGATATCGTCCGCATCGCGCAAGGCGTTCCGGTTTTCGTGACCTGCGACGCCGACGCCGGCTTCCGCATGACGGCAAAACAGCTTGAGGCCGCCATCACGGCGAAAACCAGATGGGTGATGCTCAATTCGCCTTCCAACCCTTCGGGCGCGGCCTACAGCGCGGCCGACTATCGGCCCCTTCTGGACGTTCTGCTCAAGCACCCGCACGTTCATCTGCTGGTCGACGACATGTATGAGCATATCGTCTATGACGGCTTCGAGTTCGTGACGCCGGCCGCACTCGAACCCCGCCTGAAGAACCGTATCCTGACCGTCAACGGCGTGTCCAAGGCCTATGCGATGACCGGATGGCGTATCGGATATGCCGGCGGCCCCAAGGCCCTCATCGAGGCGATGGCGGTGGTGCAGAGCCAGGCGACGTCATGTCCATCCTCCGTCAGCCAGGCCGCCGCCGTCGAGGCCTTGAACGGCACCCAAGACTTCGTTGGGGAACGCTGCAAAAGTTTTCAGGATCGTCGCGACCTCGTCGTGGCGGGCCTGAACGCAATCGACGGCATCGACTGCCGGGTTCCCGACGGCGCGTTCTACACCTTCGCCAGTTGCGCCGGCCTGCTGGGCAGGAAGCGCCCCAATGGCGCGATCATCGCGACCGACGCCGATTTTTGCGATTACCTTTTGACCGAGGCGGACGTGGCGGTGGTCCCCGGTTCGGCATTTGGCTTGTCGCCGTATTTTCGGATTTCCTACGCCACCTCCAGCGATCAGCTGAAGGAAGCGCTGCAAAGGATGAAGCAGGCATGTGAACGCTTGGCATAGCGGTTTTGCCGAAAATTCGGCCAATCGGTTTTTGACGTTCAAACTGTGATCGCTACCGCCTTGAACGGCGAAATCGAACTGCAATCGCCCCGCCCATCGTATCCATCAGACGAAGGGCGGGGCGATTGCGTTTGCGAACGCTAGAAGGCGCATGGTTGGGAGGCTTGTGTCATGC
>DASYCS010000208.1:0-2444 GCA_036500025.1 Mesorhizobium sp.
GATGCGGGCGGCGACAGCCAGCATCGCGGTGATGCCGGGGATGAAGGAGATATCGATGGCGCGCCATTCGGCGGGACCGGCTTCGATAGCCTCGCAGACCGCCGCCGACATGGCGAAAACGCCGGGGTCGCCGCCGGAAACGACAGCCACGCGATGCCCTTGCGCGGCCTTGGCCAGCGCATCCTTGGCGCGGGCGAGTTCCTCGCGGTTGTCGGAAGCGACGCGGATTTGACTTTCGCGCAGGTCGAGCCGGTCGACATAGGGCTTGTAGCCATAGAAGAACTCGGCTTCGGCAACCGCGTTGCGGGCTTCGGGCGTTATCTGGTCGGCATTGCCTGGTCCAAGGCCGATGACGGTCAAGCGGCCGCTCACAGCACGACCCCGGAAGCAAGTTCGCCTGGCCGATTGGCCCAGCCGGCTACCAGAATGACGGTGAAATAGGGGGCCTTGTCGTCGGCCTTGTCGATCAGCCGCATGGACGCGCTGTTGGCCATGGTGCCGCGCTCGACATAGATTGCCCTGTCCAGCTTGCCCGATGCCGAAAGCGCGCGCCTGATTTTCGGCAGGTTGCGGCCTACCTTCATGATGACGGCGGCATCGGTGTCGGAAAGACGGCGCGTCAGTTCGCTCTCGCCCATGGTGCCGGGCAGGACCGTCAGCACGTCGTCGCCCTGCACGATTGGCTGGCTGGTCGCCGACCAGCAGCCGGACATGGCTGTCACGCCGGGGATGACCTCTGTGGGAAAGCGGTGCGCCAGCCGCACATGCAGGTGCATGTAGGAACCATAGAAAAGCGGATCGCCTTCCGACAGCACGGCAACCGTGCGGCCTGCATCGAGATGCGCGGCGACGGCGCCCGCCGACTGCTCGTAGAAAGCCAGGATCTGCGCCTTGTAGTCGTCGTGGTCCTTGTCGATTTCGGTGGTGACCGGATAATAAAGCGGCAGTTCGACGATGCCGGGCTTCATATGGGCGTCAACAATCGCGCGGGCGTTGCCGTTGGCGTTGCGTTTGGCGAAATGCGCCACCACATCGGCCTCGGCCAGCGCGCGCACGGCTTTCAGGGTCAAAAGTTCAGGGTCGCCGGGGCCGGTGCCGACGCCGATCAGCCGGCCGTTGACGGGAAAATCATTCATAGGCCGGGTCTCGCCAAAGCGTTGAGGGCGGCGGCGGTCATGGCGCTGCCGCCAAGCCTGCCGCGCACGATGGCGTAGGGGACGCCGTAGGAGTTTTCTGCCAGCGCGTCCTTCGATTCGGCCGCGCCGACGAAGCCGACCGGCATGCCGATGATGGCGGCGGGCTTGGGCGCGCCGTCGCGCAATTTTTCCAGAAGGTAGAACAGAGCGGTCGGCGCATTGCCGATGGCGACGATCGCGCCCGCCATGCGGTCTCCCCACAGGTCGATGGCGGCGGCGGAACGCGTGTTGCCGATCTCTCTCGCGCGCTCGACGGTCGCCGTATCGCGCAACGTGCAAATCACTTCGTTCGATGCTGGAAGGCGGGCGGCGGTGACACCTCGCGCCACCATTTCGGCATCGCAAAGGATGGGCGCGCCGGAGAGCAAGGCGGCGCGGGCGGCGGCGACAAAGTTTTGCGAGAAAACAAAGTGCCGGGCGGCCTCGACCAGTCCGCAGGCGTGGATCATCCTGACGGCGACGTCGGCTTCGGCTTCGGAAAAGCGGGAGAGGTCGGCCTCGGCCCGGATGATGGCGAACGAGCGCTCGTAGATCGCGGTGCCGTCGTGGATGTAGTCGTAGGCGGCCATTTTCATTCCTGTCGATACGCTTGCGCTATGGCGGCGGCACCCAGGCGCGCGAGGCTCGATGCTGCCGTGTCGCCCGGCTGGCATGCGGCGCGCGCGGCTGCTGCGACGCGGCTGACGCCGCGCGCGCCGTCATAGCGTGGCCTGTAGCCGACAGGAAGGCTTTTTGCCGTTCCGTCAACGACAAGGCCGGCTCCTTTTTCGCCGCCGACCAGCGTCAGCCTGGCGGCGGCCGGATGGGCGCAGCCTTTTGCGCAGCCGGAAATATGCAGCGTGAAGGAAGGATCGAGGAATTCCATCTGCGTGGCGGCGATTTCCTCGGCGATGTTGCGCGTTTCGATCATGCCGGAGGCACAGGCCGGCGCGCCGGGGCAAGCCGCAATTCTTGTGCGTGGATCATTGGCCTTGGTTATGAAGCCCAGTTCGGCCGCCGCCATTTGCAGCGATTGGGAAGTGGCTGCGCAAAGGCCTGGAAAAAGTAGCGCCCGGCCCGGCGCGAGGCGAATTTCAGCGCAGCCGAGTTCGATGGATTTTCGGACCAGGGCAACAAGTTTGCCCGCCGGCATGGAACCGAAGGGCAGGCCGACGCCGAGGGCAAGGCTTTCATTTATGAGGTTGAAGACGGAGATGGGAGATTGCGTATTGGGCTCGACAGCCGGACTTGTCGGCTCACCCGCCGGCA
>DASYCS010000209.1:0-7249 GCA_036500025.1 Mesorhizobium sp.
TGTTTTTCATGAAGAAAACCGCCATTCGGCTGGCGTCGAGAAGAACAGACCAAGTGTGGAGGGACTGGAGGGGCGGCTCGCAACCCACATGATGCCCGCAGTCGCAAAGCGTCCCGTTCGGCCGGACTTTTTCAACGATCCGGGCTTTTGGTGACTGTCCTTGCCGCCAGCCAGTCGCGGCCGGCATGGGCGAATACCGCGAGGATCACGATGGCGCCGCCCCACATGCTGGCGGCCGGTGGAATCTCGGACAGGAAGAGGAAGGCGAAAAGAATGGCGAAGGGAAAGAGCCAGCCATGCGCGCAATCCCGTTTCAGGAGACTTTATCCGGTCGGTCCTGACACCATGCCTTCAGCAATATCCGGCCTGAACTCGATCTTCACAGCTTGAAACCGGGCATAGGCCAGCGCCGTGGCCATCGATGGCAGCCACGGATCGTCGGTTTGGCGTGTGGAGCGAGCCGCTTACTGAGCCGGTTGTGCCGGCGCGGAATCGTCGCCTTCGTTCAGATCGTCGGAATAGGGCGAGGCGCTTGGAATGCACTGTACGGTCCATCCTGCCGGCGCCGGCGTCTTTTGATATTCGGTGACGGCGGAAGTGCACTGGTCGCGCGTATCGAACGTGCTCGGCAGCACAACCATGCCGCCTTGCGGTCCGGCGACCACCATATACCAGACCAGGGCTATCGTCGGTGTCATAAAATCCTCACATGCACGAATGGGAAATCGGCTAGTGCGCAAGCTTTAGCGCATCGGCGCGAAAACCGGAATCGATTTTCGCGCCGGCAGGTGAGAAATAGAGATCGCAAAAACCATGCCCGGCGACCGCCGCTTATATGGGCCGGCCCATGGTTTTTGGCCTATTTCGCGACGAAGCAATAAAGCAGGCCGTCGCCGCCCGTTCCCTTCAGCGCTTCCTGGCTGCAACCGCCGCGCGAGGCATGCGAGGAATTCCATGACTTGGCCGATGCCGAATCATCAAGCCCGGTCCGGTCGGAATGTCCCATCATGGCAGCACCTTCCGTGCCGCTCATCGTCCAGTCGCCGCAGGTCTGGTCGGCGATCTTGGTGCCGTCCGGCTTCGAGCCGGTCAGGATGTCGTGCCGATTGGGCGTGTCGCCGCGTCCATTGATGACCTCGCCCTTCTCGTTCAGCGCCGTCTGCTTGGTCAGGTTGTTGGCGTCCGAATGAAGCTGGGCCACGTCATCGGCGATCTTTTCGCCCTTGGCGTTGAACCACGGGCCTTTGCCGATGCGGTCGCGGGCATCGGTATCGCTGGTCGAGAGATAGGCGTGCCAGGTCTTGCCGGTTACGCCGGCCACCACGGCGCGCGTGTCGCAAAGCGCATCGGCGCCGGCCAGCCCTCCGAGATCGGCGCCCTTGCCGGAACCTTGGCTCGTCACGAAGAAACTCATTGAATTGTCTTGGGCAGGGGAATTGTCTTGGGCAAGGGCCGCGCCACCGGTAGCAATGGTCAGGGCAGTCAAGAGCAGCAATTTTCGCATGATGGTTGTCCTCCAGCTCGTGTTGACGGATGTAGCTTGCTGGAAAACGATAGTTGGCGCCGAAATAGTCCACCAATCACGAGATTGTGTGGTTAAAAAACGTTTACCGCGCCGGCTCAAGCCTCTTCCGGCTGCCGGTAGGAAACCCAGCGGTCGTGCTTGGCCTGGTAAATCTGTCCGGTCCTGGACAGCGAAGGGCTTGCCATCGGCACGATGCGGGCGGCGACTTCCGAAGGATGCGGCAGCGTTTGCGGATCTTCGCCCGGCATGGCCTGCGCGCGCATTCCTGTCCGTGTCGCGCCCGGATCGGCGGCGTTGACGCGCAGCGCCATGCTCTCGGTCTCCGCCGCCCAGGAGCGCGTCATCGTCTCGACCGCCGCCTTGGAAGCCGCATAGGGCGCCCAGAACGCCTTGGCCGTATGCGCCGCGTTGGACGACAAAACGATGGCGCGTCCGGCATCCGAAAGCCGAAGCAGCGGGTCGACCGAGCGGATGAGCCGCCAGGTCGAAGTAACGTTGATGGTCATCACCTTTTCGAAGGTCTTGGCTTCCACATGGCCGATAGGCGAGATGACGCCGAGAATGCCTGCATTGGCCACCAGAATGTCGAGCTTGCCCCAGCGTTGATGGATCGCGCCGCCCAGCCGGTCGATGCCCTCCATGTCGGTAAGGTCAAGCGGCGCCAGCGTCGCTTCGCCCTTGCCGGTCCTGCCGTGTTCGGCCTTGATCTCGTCGTCCAGTTCTTCCAGCCCGCCCACCGTGCGCGCAACCGCGATGACATGCGCGCCCGCCGCTGCAAGCTGCTTGGCGAGAAAATAGCCGATGCCGCGCGATGCGCCGGTAACGAGGGCGGTACGGCCGGTAAGGTCGAGGGCAGGGGTCATGCGCTGGCGTCCTGTGTGGGCAAGTGATAGCTGGCACCAGATAGGCCGAATCCGCTCATGGCGAAACCCTTCAAAGCGCGATTGCCGTGGCGTGGATGTGGAGTAATTTTCTTGGGCAAGCCTGTGTCGGGAATGAGCGTTCCCCGGCGTCCTTGGTCAGGAATGAAATAAAAGCTGGAGAAGAACCATGAGCAAAACCGTAGCGCTTCTCGTCGCCAGGCTGATTTTTGCCGGCATGTTTGCGATGGCCGCCACCTTCAAGTTTTCCGGGATGGCCGACACCGCCAGCTATATCGCGGCGGCCGGATTTCCGTTCCCGCTGCTACTGGCCTGGCTTGCCGCCATCTTCGAGGTCGCGCTGGTGCTTGCTTTCCTCACCGGCGCTTTCTTTTCGGAAGCGGCGCTACTGGCGGCGGTCTATGTGATTTTTCTGGCCTTCGCCTTCCATGGTCCGTCGCGCTGGCAGGCGAACCAGGGCGAATTCGGCTTCTTCGTCGACCATTTCACTTTTCTGGCCGGATTGCTGTTCGCCGCCGTCCATGGTCCGGGCGACCGGCTGGCCATTCGCTGCGGTCTCATCTGGCGGCGCTGAATTCACCCGGCGCCGGCCAGCTTTCTTGAGAAAAACGAGGCCTACATTCCGCCCGTCGCCAGCAGCGACAGCGTGCGGACATTGTCATGCCCTTCGAAGTCGGCAAGCCGCGTCGGATACTGATTGGTGAAGCAGGCATCGCAGAATTGCGGCTGTTCGCTATTGCGCCCGGCTTCGCCGACCGCGCGATAAAGCCCATCAATGGTGAGGAAGCCAAGCGAATCCACCCGGATGAACTCGGCCATCTCCTCGATCGACATGCGCGAGGCAAGCAGTTTCGATTTTTCCGGCGTATCGACGCCATAGAAGCATGAAGCCCGCGTCGGCGGCGAAGCGATGCGCATATGCACTTCCCTCGCGCCGGCATCGCGCACCATCTGCACGATCTTCTGGCTGGTGGTGCCGCGCACGATGGAATCATCGACCAGCACCACGCGCTTGCCCTCGATCACCCGGCGGTTGGCGTTGTGCTTCAGCTTGACGCCCATGTGGCGGATCGAATCGCCGGGCGAAATGAAGGTGCGCCCGACATAGTGGTTGCGGATAATGCCGAGTTCGAACGGAATGCCTGCTTCCTGCGAAAAACCGATTGCCGCCGGCGTACCCGAATCCGGCACCGGCACGACGATGTCGGCTTCCACCGGGCTTTCGCGCGAAAGCTCCGCGCCGATGCGCTTGCGCACATCATAGACGTTGCGGCCCTCGACCGAGGAATCCGGTCGCGCGAAATACACATATTCGAAAATGCAGAACCGGGTCTTTTGCGGCGCGAAAGGAAACAGGCTTTCGATGCCGTCGGTGGTGACGACCACCATCTCGCCCGGCTCGACGTCGCGCACGAAACGCGCGCCGATAATGTCGAGCGCGCAAGTCTCGGAAGCGAGTATCCAGGCGCCATCGAGGTCGCCAAGCACCAGCGGCCGGATGCCGAGCGGGTCGCGGCAGCCGATCATCTTCTTGGAAGACATGGCGACCAGCGAAAAAGCCCCTTCGACCTGGCGCACCGCATCGATGAAGCGCGCATTGAGATCGCGCTCCTTGCTGGTCGCGACCAGATGCAGGATCGTTTCGGTGTCGGAGGTGGACGAGAAGATCGAGCCTTGTTTTTGCAGCCTTCGCTGCACCGTCATCGCATTGGTGAGGTTGCCATTATGGGCGACGGCAAAGCCGCCATCGGCAAGCTCGGCGAAAAACGGCTGGATGTTGCGAACGCCGGCTCCGCCAGTGGTGGCATAGCGCGTATGCCCGATGGCGCGGTCGCCTTGCAGGCTGTCGATGACGCGCTGCTTCGTGAAGGTGTCGCCGATCAGGCCGACATGGCGCTCCACATGGAACTGGGTGCCGTCATAGGAGACGATGCCGGCGGCCTCCTGGCCGCGATGCTGAAGCGCGTGCAGGCCGAGCGTGACGATGGCGCCCGCATCCTGGCGTCCGAAAATACCGAACACGCCGCACTCGTCGTGGAAGTGGTCATCCGCCTCGGCGCATAGCGCTGTATCTGCATCTGCCATTGGGCTGAGCTCCGCTAAAATCGCTATATAAGGCACCAGTGGGCCAGGAACAACGCCAACAATTCGTGGTCCTGTTTAATCTTCGTCAGTTTGCCGGCTGGGGCGCGTCGGGCGCTGGCTCTTCGCTGTCGTCAGGAGCTGGCGTATTGGCGTCGTCACCGGTCGCGGGCGCTTCGGTCGTCGGCGCGGTTTCCGTTCCCGGTTGCGGCGCGGCCGATTCAGGGCTTAGCCGCTTGAGGATCGCGTTTTCCGGGTCTTCCGGCAGCAGGCTCTCGATCTTGGCGCCGATCGATTCGAGCAACGGCCTCGACTTGGCCGAAGCGATCCAGTTGGGGGCCTTGTCGCCCGCCAGCCAGTTGAAGAACATCAAAGCCACGGCGACGACGAGGATGCCGCGTGCCGCGCCGTAAAGGAAGCCCAGCGTGCGGTCGAGCGCGCCGATCCGCGAATCGATGATCCAGTCGGCAAGCTTCATGGTGATGACCGTCACCACGATCAGCGCGATGATGAAAACGATGCCGGCGGCTGCCGCCATCGCCGCCTTGTCATTGTCGATATAGGGCTGAACGTAGGGGATGACCGGCTTGTAGAAGAAATATGCCGCTGCCGCCGCCGCCGCCCATGAAACCACGGACAGAACCTCGCGGGAAAAGCCGCGTACCATGGCCAGCATCGCCGAAACCAGGGTGAAGCCGACCAGAATTCCGTCAAGCAGTGTAATCGGCATGTTTCGCGCCCCACTCCGTGTCCATCAGTCTTCCCCGGCGGAGCCGCTTCGGCGTGTGCCGGCGATGCGCGCCACAAGATCGGCAAGCTCGGTGGGCCGGAACGCACCGGCTCCGATTCCGCCGGCGACTTCCTCGCTGCCCTTCGAGCTTCCCAAAGGCAGGACAGCACTTCCAAAACCCAGCTTTTCGGCTTCCTTGAGACGCTGCTGCGCATGCGCAACCGGCCTCACGGCGCCCGACAGGCTGATTTCGCCGAAATAAACGCAATCGGCCGGAAGGGCAAGGCCGGTCAGCGAGGAAACCAGGGCCGCCGCCACCGCCAGGTCGGCGGCAGGCTCGGTGATGCGATAGCCGCCGGCGACGTTCAGATAGACGTCGTGCTGGCCAAACCGCACCCCGCAATGGGCCTCCAGCACCGCCAGGATCATCGAAAGCCGGGCGCCGTCCCAGCCGACCACGGCGCGGCGCGGCGTGCCGAGCGAGGAGGGCGCGACCAGCGCCTGGATTTCCACCAGCACCGGGCGCGTGCCTTCCATGCCGGCGAAAACGGCGGCTCCCGGCGATTTCGCATGGCGCTCGCCCAGAAAAAGCTCGGACGGATTGGCGACTTCACGCAGGCCCTTGTCCGACATTTCGAACACGCCGATCTCGTCGGTCGGTCCGAACCGGTTCTTGACGGTGCGCAAGATGCGGTAGTGATGGCCGCCTTCGCCCTCGAAATAGAGCACGGCGTCGACCATGTGCTCGACCACGCGCGGCCCGGCGATCTGGCCTTCCTTGGTGACATGGCCGACCAAAACGATCGCCGCGCCTGTGGATTTCGCATAGCGGATCATCGCCTGCGCCGCCGCCCGCACCTGCGTGACCGTGCCGGGGGCCGAATCGGCAAGGTCTGTCCACAGCGTCTGGATGGAATCGAGGATGACGAGGTCGGGCCGCTTGCCGTCGGCAATCGTCGCCAGAATGTCCTCCACATTGGTTTCGGCGGCCAGTTCCACGGAAGTGTCGGCAACGCCGAGGCGCTGGGCGCGCAGGCGGATTTGCGCGACCGCCTCCTCACCGGAGACGTAGACGATGCGGTGGCCCTTGCTCGCCAGCGCGGCCGCCGCCTGTGTCAGCAGTGTCGACTTGCCAATGCCGGGGTCGCCGCCGACCAGCAGCGCCGAGCCGCGCACGAAGCCGCCGCCGGTGGCGCGGTCCAGTTCGCCGATGCCGGAAATGATGCGCGGCGCATCCTCGATCTCGCCCGAAAGCGTGGTGAGCACGACCGCGCGGCCCTTGCGCGCATTGCGCGTCGAGGCGGGGCCGGAGCCGATACCGCCGGCGGTGCCTTCCTCGACAAGCGTGTTCCACTCGCCGCAGGCATCGCACTTGCCGGCCCAACGCTGATGCACGGAGCCGCAATTCTGGCAAATGAACTGAACGCGCGACTTGGCCAAGAGCTACTCGAACCGTTCCGCGATGTGATGTTCTTCGGCAAGGTCGGAAAAGCGCGTGAATTCACCCTGGAACGCGAGGCTGACGGAACCCGTGGGGCCGTGGCGCTGCTTGGCGACGATCACCTCGGCCTTGCCGCGCATCTCGTTCATTTCCATTTCCCACTTGATATATTCCTCGGTGCCGGGCTTCGGCTCCTTGTTCTTGAGGTAATATTCCTCGCGGAACACGAACATCACCACGTCGGCGTCCTGCTCGATGGAACCCGATTCGCGCAGATCGGAGAGCTGCGGGCGCTTGTCGTCGCGGCTTTCGACCTGGCGCGACAGCTGCGACAGCGCGATGATCGGCACGCCGAGTTCCTTGGCCAGAGCCTTCAGCCCGGTGGTGATCTCGGTGATTTCCTGCACGCGGTTTTGCGAGGACTTGGCCGACGACCCCTGCATCAGCTGAATATAGTCGATGACGATGACGTCGAGGCCGCGCTGGCGCTTCAGCCGCCGCGCCCGCGCCGAAAGCTGGGCGATGGAGATGCCGCCGGTCTGATCGATGAACAGCGGGATTTTCTGCATGGTCTGCGAACAGGCGACCAG
>DASYCS010000210.1:0-4630 GCA_036500025.1 Mesorhizobium sp.
TCCGGTTGGCCTGCTTGCCTTGCTCAAGCATCCGCTGCTGACGGTCGGACTGGAACGGCCGGGCGTTCGCCACGCGGCGGAAGTGATCGAACTGGTCGCGCTTCGCGGCGGCACCGGCCGCCCGGATATCGCCACGCTGCCCGAACTGTTCGAGGAAAGGCTGACGGCGGCCGGTTCCACCAAGCGCGAGCCTTTTTGGCTCACGCGCCTGTCGGGCCGGGATTTCGAGCAGGCGCGCGCGCTGCTTGCCCGCCTTGCCGACATTTTCGCGCCCCTGGTCGCGCTGCGCGAGGCGGCGGATGCCGACCTTCTAACACTGGTTCGGGCAAGCATCTTGGCGCTGGAAGGCCTTGGCCGCGCCGCCGATGACAGCCTTGGCCGCCTCTATGAGGGCGATGCGGGCGACAAGCTGGCGGAGCTTCTGCGCGGGCTGGTGTCGGCCAGCGCGCCGTTCTCCCTTGCGGCGGCGGAATGGCCGGATGTGATGGAAGCGCTGATCGCGCCGGAAACGGTCAAGCCGTCGCGCGGCGGCGACAAGGCGATTGCCATTTGGGGTGCGCTGGAGGCGCGCCTGCAAAGTGTCGATACGCTGGTCATCGGCGGGCTGAACGAGGGCGTGTGGCCGCGCAAGGCGCAGAGCGACCGCTTCATGTCCCGGCTGATGAAGACCGATATCGACCTTGAGCCGCCGGAACGGCGCATCGGGCTTGCCGCGCATGATTTCCAGATGGCGATGGGGGCGCCGAGGGTCGTGCTGGCGCGCGCCGCACGCTCCGGCGACGCACCGGCGGTGCCATCGCGCTGGCTGCAACGCCTGCTGACCTTTATCGGCAAAGAGCATTCGGCCGGGATGCGCCGGCGCGGCGATGAACTGCTTTCGTGGGCGCGCGAACTGGATGCGGGCGAAAAGCGTGATTTCGCGCCGCGCCCGCGGCCGACGCCGCCGGTGGCGATGCGCCCGCAGCATTTCTCCGTCACCGAGATCGAAACGCTGCGCCGGGACCCTTACGCCGTCTATGCGCGGCGTATCCTTGGCCTGACGGCGCTTGACCCGGTGATCCGCGATCCGGGCGCCGCCGAGCGCGGCACGCTGTTCCATGCCATCCTGCACCTGTTTTCGCGCAGCATCGCCAGTCCGCGCGACCCATCGGCGCTGGAAATATTGCTCGCCGCCGGGCGCAGCTGCTTTGCCGAAGCTGCCCTGCCCGCCGATGTCGAAGCCGTGTGGTGGCCGCGCTTCGAGAAGCTTGCCGTCAACATCATCGAGTGGGAATTGACGCGGGCCGACGCCGTGGCGCGCCGCCTTGCGGAGGAACGCGCGGAAAAAACCATGGTCGGCCATTCGGGCGTGACGCTGTCGGGCTATGCCGACCGGGTCGACCTGCTGGCCGGCGGCATGGCCGACATACTGGACTACAAGACCGGGTCCTCGCCTTCGAAGGCGCAGGCGCATACGCTGCTTGCTCCGCAACTGGCGCTTGAAGGGGCGCTGCTGCGGCGCGGCGCGTTCCGGGAGCTTGGCGCGCGTGAGCCCTCGCAACTGGCCTTCGTGCGGCTGAAGCCGAACGGCGCGGTGCTGGAGGAATCCATCCTGGAATATAACCGCAAGCCGCGCAGCGCCGCCGAGCTGGCGGAGGAAGCGTGGGACCGGCTGGAAAAGCTGCTTATCCACTACCACGACCCGGCGACCGGTTATCTGTCGCGGGCGCTGCCGTTTCGGGAAGGCGAGACGGATGGCGATTACGACCACCTGGCGCGCGTGCTGGAATGGTCGGCCGGCGGCGACGCGCCCGAAGAGGGAAGCGGCGAGGGATGAAGCGAAACTATCCGATCCCCCATGAAACCGCGTCCAACCAGGCGCGCGCTTCCGACCCGCGTCAGTCGGCCTGGGTGTCGGCCAATGCCGGTTCCGGCAAGACCCATGTGCTGGCGCAGCGCGTTATCCGCCTTTTGCTGGGTGGCACCGATCCATCCAAGATATTGTGCCTGACCTATACGCGCGCCGCCGCCGCCAACATGTCGAACCGGGTCTTTTCGACGCTTTCGGAATGGACCACGCTGGACAACGACGAGCTGGCGGCGAAGATCGAGACGCTGAACGGCAAGGCGCCGGACCAGGCGCTGATGCGGCGGGCGCGGCGGCTGTTCGCCGAGGCGCTGGAAACGCCGGGCGGCCTGAAAATCCTGACCATCCATGCGTTTTGCGAATCCGTGCTGCATCAGTTCCCGCTGGAAGCCAACATCGCGGCGCATTTCGAAATGCTCGACCCGCAGATGGAGGCAGCACTTTTCGCCACGGCGCGGCGCGACATGATTTCAGGCGCCAGCGGCGGCAATGCCGAACTGGCGAATGCCTTCGCCACCATTCTCGAACGCGCCGGCGAGGCGGGGCTGGATGCGCTGCTGGGCGAGATCGTGCGCAAGCGCGACGGGTTGCGCGCTTTCATCGGCCAGGTCGGCGGCGACGGTTCCGGCTTTCAGGCGCTGTTCGACGCGTTCGGCTTTCCCGCCGGGCAGGGCGTCGACGAGATCGCCCAAGCGGCATGGCCGCTGCCGGGCCTGGAGCCGGAGTATCTAAGCCGGCTGGAGCAAGCCTGCTACCGGTTGGGAGCCAATCGGGCACAGGAATATCTGGTCGCCGGCGCGACGCAGGCTTTCGCCGAGACAGATCCGGTTCGCCGGCTTGGCTTGATGAAGAAGGCTTTCGTCAGCGAGAAGGGCGAACCGTACAAGCCATCCTGGCTGTTCAGCAAGGCGCTGCTCGGTGACCTGCCCGATTTGCCGGACCGCTATCTGGCGGCGACCGAGGCGGTTATCGCGGCCGGCGACCGGCTGGCGCTATATCGCATGCTGGAAGGCACACGGGCCGCGCTGACGGCCGCCGACTGGCTGATCGGCCGCTACGAGCAGATGAAGCGCGGGCGCGGCCTGCTTGATTTCAATGATCTCATCACTCGCACGGTCAATCTGTTGAACCGCACCGACGCCGGGCCGTGGGTGCAGTACAAGCTCGACCAGGGCATCGACCACATACTGCTCGACGAGGCGCAGGACACCAGCCCCGACCAATGGCAAGTTGTAACGCGGCTTGCCGAGGAGTTCTTTGCCGGACAGGGCGCGCGCAACGGCGCGGCGCGCACGGTATTCGCGGTGGGCGACGAAAAGCAGTCGATCTATTCCTTCCAGGGCGCAGCGCCCGATTCCTTTCACAACAGCCGCGTCTTCTTCGCCATGAAGGTCAGGGAGGCGGAAGCCGATTTCGCCGATCTCAAGCTGTCGCTTTCATTTCGCTCGACGCAGGACGTGTTGTCGGCGGTGGACCTCGTCTTTGCCGATCCGCAGGTGCGGCGCGGCATCAGCCACGACGCCGATGCGCCCCGCCACACCGCCATCCGCCACGATGCGCCGGGCTATGTCGAACTATGGCCTTCGGTCGGGGCCGATACGGTGGACGAACCCGACGACTGGACGCTGCCGGTCAACCACCTGCGCGCGCCGGCCGTTCTGGTGGCCGAGCGCGTGGCCGACACCATCCAGCACTGGCTAAAGTCCGGCAACAGCATAGAGGGCAAGGGCCGGCCGGTGCGGGCGGGCGACATTCTGGTTCTGGTGCGCAAGCGCGACCGCTTCGTCCACGCGCTGTCGCGCAGCCTGAAGAACCGAAACATCCCGATGGCCGGGGCCGACCGGCTGAGCCTGCCCGGCCATATCGCGGTCAAGGACATGATCGCGCTTGGACGCTTCCTCATCCAGCCGCAGGACGATCTTTCGCTGGCCGCCGTGCTGCGCAGCCCGATCTTCGATGTTTCCGAAGAGACGCTTTTCGAACTGGCGGGTGGACGCGGAAAAAGCGTGTCGCTCATCGCATCGCTTCGCCATGCGGGCGACGATGCCGGCCTGGCAGCGGTCGTCAAGCAACTCGACGGATGGGCGAGCGAGGCGGCGTTCAAGCCGGTCTTCGAGTTCTATGCCGGCCTGCTGGCGCGCGACGGCGTGCGCAACAGGATGATCGAGCGGCTCGGACTGGAAGCCGGCGATATTCTGGACGAATTCCTGAGCTTCTGCCTTGCCGAGGAGAGAACCGGGCTTCCCGGACTGGAAACATTCCTGGCGACGCTGGAAAATGCCGGCCCCGAAATCAAGCGCGAGATGGACCAGGGCCGCGACGAGGTGCGGGTCATGACGGTGCACGCGGCCAAGGGGCTGGAAGCGCCCGTGGTATTCCTG
Organism: Mesorhizobium sp.; assembly: GCA_036500025.1. Classification (GTDB taxonomy): domain Bacteria; phylum Pseudomonadota; class Alphaproteobacteria; order Rhizobiales; family Rhizobiaceae; genus Mesorhizobium. Next base: position 4,228 of record DASYCS010000210.1, read on the forward strand.
GTCGATGGCGGTTCGGCACCCTTCAGCGACCAGCATCTGCCGCGCCTGATGCCCTTCGAGGGGCCTGGCGGGGATTGGCGGGGCAAGGGCTATCTGTGGCGCGCCGCAGGCGACGTCGCCAACGAGTTTTCGCAAAGTGCGGCCAAACTGGCGCGCGATCTGGCCGACGACGAATACCGCCGGCTGCTCTATGTCGGCATGACCCGCGCCGAGGACCGGCTGGTGGTCTGCGGCTATCACGGCAAGCGCGCGCCGAATGCCGGCACATGGCACTCCATCGTCAGCCGCGCGCTGGTCGGCGCACCGGGCAGCAGCGAGCGCCGGCATCCGGTCACCGACGAGCCGATCTACCGGTTCCAGGTAACGAACCTGCCGCCGGTTTCGCCGGAGCCGGTGGAAGCGG
>DASYCS010000211.1:0-1608 GCA_036500025.1 Mesorhizobium sp.
GATGGCGAGGGCTACGTGTTCTACGAAGTAAGCGCCGTCACCCCTGCCCGCGACCGCACGCTGGACGAAGTTCGCCAGAAAGTCGTTGCCGACTGGACGGCAGCGGAAGCGGCCAAGCTGCTCGACGACAAGGCGCAGGCGCTGGAAAAGCGGCTGAAGACCGGCGAGACGCTCGACGTCATCGCCAGCGAGCTGAAGCTCGAAAAGCAGACCAAGCGCGGCCTGAAGCGCGATGCCGACGATGCCGACCTCGGCAAGGACGGCGCCGCAGCGACGTTCGGCGTCGGTGAAGGCGGCGCTGGCCTGGTCGCCGCGCCCACCGGCGATGCGCAAATCCTGTTCAAGGTCGTGGAAGTGACCGAGCCGGCGGGCGCCGATGCCAGCACCTTGCCGGACGATGTGCAAAAATCCTTCGCCTCCGGCATTTCTGACGATTTGCTCGACCAATTGGTCGCCCACCTGCAAACGCAGTACAAGGTGCAGGTCGACCAGGTTGCCATTTCACAGGCTCAAGCACAGACGCGATGAGTACGCTGAAAGCCCATATCGCCAAGGTGGCCTCCGGCAGCCCGCTTTCTTTCGACGAGGCGCGCGAGGCTTTCAACATCATCATGTCGGGCGATGCGACGCCCGGCCAGATCGGCGGCTTCCTGATGGCGCTGCGCGTGCGCGGCGAGACGGTCGACGAGATTTCCGGCGCGGTCGCCACCATGCGTGAAAAGATGCTGCGCGTCGAAGCGCCGGCCGACGCTATCGACATTGTCGGCACCGGCGGCGATGGCTCGCACAGCGTCAACATCTCGACCGGCTCGGCTTTCGTCATCGCGGCCGGCGGCGTGCCCGTCGCCAAGCACGGAAATCGCGGGCTTTCATCGCTGACCGGCACGGCGGACGTGCTGACGGCGCTTGGCGTCAAGATCGACCTGCCGCCGGAAGGCATCAGCCGCTGCATCGCGCAGGCCGGCCTTGGCTTCATGTTCGCGCCATCCCATCATCCGGCCATGAAGCATGTCGGGCCGACCCGCGTGGAACTCGGCACCCGCACCATCTTCAACATACTCGGACCGCTTTCCAATCCGGCAGGCGTCACCCGGCAACTGGTCGGCGTGTTCTCGCCCGAATGGGTAGTGCCTGTCGCCGAAACGCTGAAGGCGCTCGGCTCCGAGCATGTCTGGGTCGTTCATGGCGACGGCTATGACGAGATCACCACGACCGGCGAAACGCAGGTGGCGGAACTGACCGGCGGAAAGATCAGCAACTTCACCCTGACACCCGAATCCGTCGGCCTGAAACGCTGGAACAAGCAGGATTTGCACGGCGGCGACGCCGGATATAATGCCGAGGCGTTGCGCGCCATGCTTGGCGGCGCGCCGGGCGCTTTCCGCGAAACCGTGCTGATGAACGCGGGAGCGGGCCTGGTTGTTGCGGGCAAGGTGACGACGCTGGCCGATGGCATGATTGCGGCGGCGCAAGCCATCGACAGCGGCCGCGCGCTGGCCGTGCTGGACAGACTGGCAAAGATTTCGAACGAGTAACGCCATGGCCGACATATTGCGCAAGATCGAAGCCTACAAGCGCGACGAGATCGCCGCCGCCAAAGCGCGCGCG
>DASYCS010000212.1:0-3016 GCA_036500025.1 Mesorhizobium sp.
GCAAGAGCCTGAAAATTCCCGGCGACCGGATGCTTTTCGTCATCCTTGCCGTCGCGCTCTATATCCTGCTGCTGGTCAGCTATCCCTGGTACACGCTGACCGCTTCGGTCGCCGTCTATCTGGTTTTCCTGCCGTTCAGCATGCGGGCCTATTCCCGCCGCGCCTTGCGCGAGGGCGATGCGTCTCTGCGGCCGGATGTCGACGAGCGGTCTCCCGAATAGCGCTGGCCTACGGGCTCAAATTCGCTCCACCAGCCTGTCAAGCGCCAGCTTGCGTGCTGACGTGTAGTCCGTCTTGCCGGAACCCAGCACCGGGATTTCCGCCACTTTGACGATATCGTGCGGCACCATCAGTTCGCCGACGCCGGCCTGCTTGCCTGCCCGGCGCAGGGTTTCAGGGTCGGCAGCGTCCGCCGTGGTGACGAGCACGATGCGTTCGCCGCGCTTCTTGTCCGGTATCGCCACCGCTGCATGGTGTTCTTCCGGCCAGAGAGACTGCACCAGCATTTCGACGGCGCCCAGCGACACCATCTCGCCCGCAACCTTGGCGAAACGCTTGGCCCGGCCGCGAATGGCGATGAAGCCCTCGCGGTCGACGGAAACGATGTCGCCGGTATCGTGCCAGCCATCTTCCGGCGGCTGGAGTTCGCCCGGCCGCTCAGCCGACATGGTGCCCATCATCAGGTTCGGCCCGGAAATCCATAGCCGTCCGGCATCCGCAACGCCCTCGACGGGTTCCAGCCGCATCCGCATTCCCGGCAACAGCCGTCCGACAGTGCCGTCGCGGCCATGGATCGCGGTGTTGACGGCAACGACCGGGGCGGCTTCCGTCAGGCCGAAACCCTCGACGATTTCGGCCTGGAAGCGCTCGCGATAGATGCGCCGCGTCTCGGCTTTGACCGCCTCCGCGCCGGCAACGACGAAGCGCAGGCTGGAGAAATCGCCATCCTTGGCGGCGCGCGCATAATTGGCGAGGAACGTATCGGTGCCGAACATGACGGTCGGGCGCACCTTGCGCGCAATTTCGGGGATGAGTTTGTAATGCAGGGGCGAGGGATAGAGGAAAAGCTTTACCCCGGTGACCAGCGGCAAAATGGTGCCGCCCGTCAGCCCGAACGAGTGAAACACCGGTAGTACGTTGAGCAGTGTGTCGGCCGGAGAAATCGTGATGCGCGCCTCGGCCTGCATGGCATTGGCCAAAAGGTTCTTGTGCGAAAGCACCACAGCCTTGGGCGTGCCTTCCGAACCGGAGGTGAACAGCACGACCGCCGGTTTGTCGCCATCCTGCCTTTGCAGCGGGTAACGCCACAAAAGTGCTGCCGTCAGTTTTTCCAGCCTGGTCACGCTCTGGCGGATATCCTCCAGCCAGAGGAACTTGGCGCCGCCTTTTTCCACCGCCTCCACCTCATCGGCAAGGCCGGCTTTTTCGATGAACGCGCGCGAAGAAATGACGGTGCGCACAACCGCCGTTCGTATCGCGGAGGTGATGCTCGCCGGTCCGGCCGTATAATTGACCAGCGCTGCGGTTCGGCCCGACGACCACAGCCCGGTCAGCGACAAAACAACGCCATTGGCATTGGGCAAAAGCAGCCCGACCACTTCGCCGGGCGCGGTCTTTTCCTCGAAGCGCCGGCCAAGTACGCGCGCGGCAATGAACATTTGCCGGTAGCTCATCTGGCCGGAAACCACATCCGCGATGATCGGATGCGAATGACCGATGCGGTCGGAGGCGTCGCGCATGGCGTTGAACAACCCGCGCGAAAGATCCGTCGCCGCCAGCCGGGCCTCGGCGACACGGTCGAACAGCGCATTGCTGTTGGTCGTCCAGGTCTCGCCGGCGCGCCGGGCCAGTTCCGTAATCGTCATCGGCGCCAATACGCTGATGGAAAGACGGGCAAACCAGCGTCTTGGCGCGTTGGCGGCAGGCGTCAGCGAACCGGGAAGATGGCGCGCGCCGCCAACGAATATCGGAACGATGCTCGCATCCGCCTGAAGGGCGATGCGCGCGACGGCGCGGTAAAGCCGGAACGACTTGATATCCGGCTCCACTTCGTTCGGCAGATAGACGGCAAGCCGGCCATTGCCCTTCAACACGCGCACCAGCCGGCGACTGACGAAGACATGCTCGGCGTTGAACGCGATGGTGCGCGCCAGTTCGCGCCATGGTTCCAGCCAGGGCGATTTGGCCGAAGCATCGTCCAGAATATGCAGGGTTTCAGGCGGCAGAAGCGACAGCATCAGCGCCGGGTCGAGCCTCGCCTGGTGCGTCACCACATAGATCACCGGCGTCTTCGCCTGCCGCGCGATCTTCATGCGGCTGTCGTCGATGCGAAAGGCCAGCTTGAACGGTACGTAGAGCATGGCCTGCGCCATGCCCAACCCCAGGCTTGCCTTGCAGATCACGCCGACCAGCAGCCAGAGCAGGGCGAAGCCGGCCAGCAGCGAAAGGGTCAGGATCATGCCGCACCACTCCCAACGGTTCGCACCACGGCCTTTCGGCCTGCGTCGGCAACGAAACTACTGCATCGATCCGCAAATCGATACCGATTTTCGTCAGGCGCGATATGGGAATTAGACAAGACTCTGTTTTTCATGAAGAAAACCGCCATTCGGCTGGCGTCGAGAAGAACAGACCAAGTGTGGAGGGACTGGAGGGGCGGCTCGCAACCCACATGATGCCCCGTGGTTACAAAGCGTCCCGTCCGCCCGGACTTTTTCATCCGTCCGGGCTTTGGGTGATTGCCCTTGCCGCCAGCCAGTCGCGGCCGGCATGGGCGAATACGGCGAGGATCACGATGGCGCCGCCCAGCATACTGGCGGCCGGTGGAATCTCGGACAGGAAGAGGAAGGCGAAAAGAATGGCGAAGGGTACTTCCGCCGAGCCGAGCAGGCCCGATTCCGCCGCCGGAATAAGCCGCGCGCCTTCCGTCCACAAAATGGCGGCGACGGCAAATGAAATGCCGAAGGCCACCAGCAACACGGCGTCGCGAGGCGACACCGCAAGAGGATCGGTAACC
>DASYCS010000213.1:0-1868 GCA_036500025.1 Mesorhizobium sp.
GGCCGCGTTTCAGTTGCGGCCAGACCACCTTGTTTGTCATCAAAAACTCCAGATTTTTCTTGCTGCGGCCAGCAGACCCTGCCGGCTGGCTTCTTCGGCATCGGCATAGCGCAGCGACACGCCGGCGCGCAGAAGCGCTGCACGATAGAGTGCGCCAAGCCCTTCCTGCCCGATCAGCATGATCGGGCCGCATTCATGACCGGCAAGCATCTTGCCGATTTCCGCACCGATCAGCAGGCCGGAAAGACGCGCCTGCACCGCCTCCGGCGTAGCGAAGCCGAGCAAACCGGCAGCGCGCAGCGGAAAGAGAGAGGTCAGCGCCGCCGCCGGATCGGCAAGCATTTCGTCCACTGCGTTCAGGAAGGCGGCATCGTCCGCCGATACGCGGCCTTGCAAAGGCATGCCGTGCCGAAGGATGCTCTGCTTCGACAATATGTCGAACAGCTCACCGGTCATCGCGCTGCGCATCGAGGTGACAGCGCCGTCTTCGAGCATGGCCCATTTGGAATGGGTGCCCGGTATGCAGGCCAGTCCCTGGTGCCCCATCTGCGCGAGACCCAGGAGTTGCGTTTCCTCGCCGCGCATCACGTCCGGCCGCGCCGGATCGTTCTGCGCCAGACCGGGCAGGATTCGAACGTCGCGTTCCTCCCCAAGCCCCTGAAGAAGCGCGCCGGGCAGTTTCAGGGCATTTGCGGCAATGTCGGCGACCAGCGCTGGAAGGTCCGCATAAGCGACCTCGGCCCAACCCTGCCGCGCGCCGGCCATTCCGCATATGAGAACGGGCAGGCCTGCCGGAGCACCGGCCTTGGCCAGATGCGACGCCAGCACCGGCGCAAAGCCCACGCCATGGCAATGCTGCATCCCTTCCGGGCCGCGGGACTGAGCCAGGACGGCGCCGTCCGCCTGCATCAGCCAAAGGCGGAAACTGGAGGTGCCCCAATCAACGGCAGCGAAATCGGCGCTCATGCGTGCTGCCTCACGCTCAGCCCGCCATCGATGGTCAAGGAGGTCGCGGTCATGAACGGGCATTCGTCGGAAATCATGAATACGGCGGCCCGCGCAATCTCCTGCGGCGTGGCGATCCGGCCTTGCGGGTGAAGCGCCAGAGTCTCGGCCTTCGCCGCCGCCGGATCGGGATGATCGTTCCACCAGTCGATGACCTTTTGCGTCGCGACATAGCCGGGCGCGATGGCATTCACCCGCACGCCGTCCGCCGCATGTTCCAGCGCCAGCGACTTGGTGAGGCCGAGAAGCGCGTGCTTCACCACCGGATAGGGGAAGGTATGGGGGATGATGGTGAAGGAATGGGTGGATGCGATATTGAGGATAACGCCGTGCCGGCGCGCGATCATGCCCGGAAGCACCGCGCGCGCGCAGCTCCATGCACCTTCGAGATTGACCGCGAAGGCGCGCCGCCATTCCTCGTCGCTCGTCTCTAAAGGGGCATGAAAGACGTTCACCCCCGCATTGTTGACGAGACCGTCGAAGGCACGGCCGGCGGTGGTGGCGGCATCGGCGAAAGCCCTGGCTATGCCGGAGGCATCGGTGATGTCGACGACGGCGAACACGACGTGGCCGCCGCGTTCGGACAATTGCGCGGCGACGCTGCGCAGATTGTCCTCGTCGCGGTCGATCAGGAAGAGGCCAGCGCCTTCCGCGCTGAAATCCTCGGCGATGGCCTGGCCTATTCCCTGGCCGGCACCCGTCACCGCGATGAACCGTCCCCGCAGTCTTGTGCTCGTCATGTCACCACTCCGCGACGCTTCCATCCTGATGGCGCCACAGTGGGTTGCGCCAGCGATGGCCGATTTTCGCCGCTTCGATCACCGCTTCCTCGTTTATTTCTATACCGAGGCCCGGCCCTTCGG
>DASYCS010000214.1:0-6807 GCA_036500025.1 Mesorhizobium sp.
GAAGGCGGCGGCCAGTGCGCCGCCGAAGGAATGGCCGACGATGATCGCCTTCTTCATGCCGAGATGGTCCATGAGCGCGGCGATGGTGTCGGCTTGCGCTGCCGGGCTGCCATTATTGCCACGACCGCGCCCGGACCAGCCATGGCCGGGGCGGTCGAAGAACAGCATTTCGGCGCGGCCTTCGAGCAGCGGGCGAAGCGGCAGCATCTGGTCCTTGAGGTTGGCGCTGGCGCCATGGATGAAAACAATCGGCGGCAGTTCCGCCCCTATGGGCGCCGGCACATGGACATAGTGGATGCTGGCGTCGTTTATGTCGGCGAAATTCCCGACCGGCGGGTTGGCGCGCTCGATCAGCCAGATGCCAGCGCGGGTAATGCCCACCAGCGTAAAGACAAGCGCCATCAGCAAGGCGAGCAGGGCATAGATCAGGTTCATAGGGGACAGGTACGAGGCAGGAGGGAAATCGGTTCAGTTCAAATGAGTTCGGACAAAGGACATCATCATGCCAGACGGGTCAGATGCCTTCGCCGGCCAGTTCCTCGGAAAGCGTCGACACCTCGTTTTGGGCGCTGCGCATCATCGGGTAGAGGGCCAGCACGCGCTGCCACGCCGCCAGCGCCGACTGCTTGTGGCCGGTGTCGGCCATGATCTGCGCCATGCCGGAAAGCGCGCCGAAATGGCGCGGCTCCAGTTCCAGCGCCTGTCCGATGTCGGCCATCGACTTGCCGTAGCTTTTCATCATGAAGTGCACGGTGGCGCGGCGGTTCCAGCCTTCGGCATAGGTGGGGTCGAGCGTCGTCACCTGGTCGAGGAAATCGAGCGCGACGTCGAATTTCTGCGCTTCGATGGCTTTTTGCGACCATTGCATCATCAAATTGATGGAAGCGCTGCCGGAATCGGACCATTCCTGCCAGATATTGCCGGCGATGCGCTCGGCAGCCTTGTCGTTGCGCTCATGCTTGAGATCGACGAACAACCGGTCGAGACGCGCCTTGCGGTCGAGCGGGGCGGTGGCGGCGATCGCATCATCGGCCCAGGCAGGCTGCGCGAAGCCAACGGCACATGAAAGAAGGATCAGAAACGCAAAAACATTCCGCATGGCCGGGAATCTAACCCCGACCGGCGGAACGTCAAACTGAATTTAGCGTGACAGCCGGCCAAGCCGGCAGCGGGGCTAAAGCCGAAGGCTCAAGCCCTCGGCAAAAACTCAACCCTGGCGCGCCTTGAAGCGCGGAGCGGTCTTGTTGATGATGTAGACGCGGCCCTTGCGGCGAACCAACTGGTTGTCGCGGTGACGGGCGCGGAGCGACTTGAGCGAATTCTTGATCTTCATGTTCTTGCCTGTTGGTCGATGCCCGCTGCCGGGCTGAATTCTCGCGGCACGCCCGAAGACACGCCATTCTGGTGCCCGGCTCATAGACGAGGAGTCTCGTCCATGTCAACCACCGGGCCTCGCCGAAAGGGCCGATTGAGCGCCTGAACTTCAGTTGCGGGCGATGCGGGGCGTGGTTCGCGTGAAATGCCCCATCTTGCGGCCCGGCCGCGCCTCGGCCTTGCCGTAGAGATGCAGCATCAGATCCGGCTCGGCCAGCAGCGCGCCCATGCGCGAAACATCGTCGCCGATCAAGTTTTCCATCACGCAGTCCGAATGCCGGTCGGGCCGCCCGAGCGGCAGGCCGGCAATGGCGCGGATATGCTGTTCGAATTGCGAGACGATGCAGGCGGCTTCCGTCCAGTGGCCGGAATTGTGAACGCGCGGCGCGATCTCGTTGGCGAGCAGCGAACCATCGGCCAGCACGAAGAATTCGACGCCGATGACGCCGACATAGTCGAGCGCGGCAAGGATGGCCTTTGCGGCAGACTGCGCGGCGGCGGCTGTGGCGGCCGAAATCGCCGCGGGCACGGTCGAGGTGTGAAGGATGCCCTGGCGGTGCACGTTTTCGGCCGGGTCGAAGGCGGCAATCGATCCGTCGACGCCGCGCGCGGCGATCACCGATATTTCGCGCTCGAAATCGACCAGCGCTTCCAGGATGAGCGGCACCGAACCCATCGCCTCGCAGGTTCCCGCGAAACCGCCGGCGGTCATGTTGCGGAAGACGCGCTGGCCCTTGCCGTCATAGCCCATGCGGCGCGTCTTCAATACGCCGCTGCCGTCGAATTTCGCCAGCGCCTCGGTCAGTTCGTCGTCATTGGCGACGGGGCGGAAATCGGCGGTGGTGACGCCGATGCCGTTCAGGAACGTCTTTTCCGCCACCCGGTCCTGCGCCACTTCGAGCGCGCGGGCGGGCGGATAGACTGGCACTTTTGCCGTCAGTGCCTCTGCCGCTTCCACGGGTACGTTTTCGAACTCGTAGGTGACGATCGCGGATGCGTTGGCGAGTTCGGCAAGGGCGGCGGGATCGTCATAGGCGGCGATGATCTGCCGGTTGGCGACCTGTGCGGCGGGGCAATCCGGCTGCGGTTCCAGCACGACGGTGCGGTAGCCGAGGCGGGCGGCGGCCATCGCCAGCATGCGGCCAAGCTGGCCGCCGCCGATGATGCCGATGGTGGATCCGGCGGGCAGGCTCATGGCGCGTCCACCGGCTCGATGGCGACCTTGGCGGTCTGGGCTTCACGCCAGGTTTCAAGGCGCGCGGCCAGCGGCTCATCGCTGAGCGCCAGAACGGCAGCCGCCAACAGGGCGGCGTTGACCGCGCCAGCCTTGCCGATGGCCAGCGTGCCGACGGGGATGCCGGCCGGCATCTGGACGATGGAAAGCAGCGAATCCTGCCCGGACAGGGCCTTGGATTCGACCGGCACGCCGAAAACCGGCAGCGGCGTCATCGCGGCGGTCATGCCGGGCAGATGGGCCGCGCCGCCGGCGCCGGCGATGATTACCTTGTAGCCGGACGCCTTGGCGCCCTTGGCGAAGTCATAAAGCCTGTCGGGAGTGCGGTGGGCGGAAACGATCAGCGCCTTATGGGGCAAATCCAGCGCTTCGAGCGTTTCGGCGGCGTGGCGCATCGTTGCCCAATCGGACTGGCTGCCCATGATGATGGCGATTTCGACGCGTTGATCGCTCAATGTCAGGCTCCCGGCGATAAAGCGACGGCGTAGCCGAAATTACCCGAACGGGCAAGGATCGGCGGCCGCGCGCAGCCCGTGGTTGGCTCTAGGCGATGATGTCGGGAATGATCCGGTCTTCCAGCGCCATCAGCCGATCCTTGATGAAAAGCTTCTTCTTCTTCATGCGCTGGATTTGCAGCGGGTCGCAGGCCATGGCGATCATGGCGTTGATGGCCGCGTCGAAATCGGCATGGTCCTGCTTCAATCGCGAAAATTCGAGGCGAATATCGGCCTGTTCCTGTTCGGACATGGTTCCGTCTGTATGTCTGCGGCGCCCTGCAACGGGCTGTCGGGGCGGGACCGGCATCGAAAAGCAATGCCGGCGAAATTTCTTTAGCACGTTTCACTTTGTCGGGAAATGCATGAGTGCGCATTCGACATTGCCGCATGATGGTGGCAGACTGTCATCGTGCCGTCACAGAAGCAAAACTGCGGTGGAACTGTCTTGGCGGCTGTAGTCGAGGAAACCATGAAAGGGAGTACCAATCATGTCTCTTGCCAACCATCTTGACGAGTTGCAGAGGAAGCATGGCGATATCGAGCGTGCGCTCGACAGCGCGATGAACCATCCCTCGGTCGACGATCTTGAAATCGTCGATCTCAAGCGACGCAAGCTGGCCCTCAAGGACGAGATTGAGAAACTCAAGGCGCCGCCAAGGGCGCACTGATCGGGAGCCGCTACCACCCGGAATCGACAGGCAGGCCGCGCTGGCTCCAGCGTTCGGCGCCGGCGAAATGCCATCTGCTTTGACGCAATGGTTTGCCGTTGCGCAGCGCTGGCGCGGCGTCGTTATGGCGGCGCTTTAGTGGCGCGGCTGAGCCGATTTTATGCCGGCAGGCCGGTCGATTTATGATCCGGACAAAAACAAACCCGCCGGACAAAGTCTGGCGGGTTCGGAGCCGGCTGCGGAAAACCGCGCGTTCGGCTCTGGCTTTGCTGCTTGTCCACGCCGCGCAAAAATGCGCGTTGCGGAGCCGCGCCGCCTTAGCGGTAGGTGCGGGCGATCTGCTCGATTTCAGAGCGGTTGATGCCGAGATCGCTAAGCTGGCGGGTGTTGAGACGGTTCAGTTCGCGCACGGTCTCTTTATACATGCGCCAGTTACGGAAAGTGCGGATCGGGTTCATGGTTTCCTCCATCGGGGTTGTTCGATCTGATGGAGGGTAGATAATTCCTTCGGCGCGCGAAATAAATGGATGCTTTTGCATGGTTGCAATGCAAATGCTGCATTGCAACATTAATGCAAAGTTAAGCGGCAAAGCACCGTTCAGCCGACATCCAGCACGATCTTGCCGATGTGATCGCCCTCCTCCATCCGCTCATGCGCGCGCCAGGCGTCGTTGAGCGGGAAGATCATGTCCATGACCGGCGCCACGCGGCGGGTCGCCAGCAGCGGCCAGACCTGGCTTTCCAGCGCAGCGGCGACCTTGCCCTTGAACTCCACCGTTCGCGGACGCAGCGTGGAACCGGTATGGACCAGCCGCTTGATCATCAGCCGCGAGAAGTCGGTGCTTGCCACCGCCCCGCCCTGGGTGGCGATCTGGACGATGCGGCCTTCGACGGCGGCTGCCTCATAGTTGCGGCCGACATAGTCGCCGCCGACCATATCGAGAATGACATTGGCGCCAGCGCCATTCGTCGTCTCCTTGACGGCGGCGACGAAATCCTCCTCGCGGTAATTGATTGCGCGGGCAGCGCCGAGCTTGAGGCAGGCGGCGCATTTCTCCGCCGAGCCCGCTGTGGCGATGACGGTGGCGCCGAAGGCCGAGGCGAGCTGGATCGCCGTAGTGCCGATGCCCGACGAGCCGCCATGCACCAGAAGGACCTCGCCGCTTTTCAGGGCGCCGCGTTCAAACACATTGTGCCAGACGGTGAAGTAGGTTTCGGGCAGCGCGGCGGCTTCCGTGTAGGTGAAGCCGTGCGGCAGCGGCAAGACATTGCTGGCATGGACGGTGACATATTCGGCGTAGCCGCCGCCGGCCGTCAGCGCGCAAACGCGGTCGCCGACGCGCCAGCGGGCAGCGCCTTCGCCAAGTGCGGCCACTTCGCCGGCCACTTCGAGGCCTGGCAGGTCGGACGCGCCCTTGGGTGGCGGGTAGGCGCCCTTGCGCTGCAACACGTCGGGCCGGTTGACGCCGGCGGCATGAACGCGGATCAGGATTTCGCCGGGGCCGGGCTGGGGCACGGCGCGGCGCTCCGGTTTCAACACCATCGGGCCGCCCGGCGCGGAAATCGCCACCGTATTCATCTTTTCCGGCATCTTTTCGGGGATCGCGTGTTCTGCGTCGGTCATTATCCGTCCAGTCCAGTTTGTTTTTGATCGCTGTCGTTGCTCTATGTATGCTCATTGGCAAATCAGGCAAACTGTTGCGGTCAGCACAAGGCACGACGATGGCGATCTTCGACGACGAGCCGCAGAAAAAGCCGAAGCCGCACGAGATCGGGCAGGATTTGTCGCTGCTGTCGCAGGGTGAGCTTGCCGAGCGGATAGGCTTGCTGCGCGGCGAGATTGCAAGGCTGGAGGCCGAGCTTCTGGCAAAAGGCACGACCAAGGCGGCGGCTGAAGCGTTGTTCCGGCGCGGGTGAATGCGATGCTTCGAAAAGCCCGAGGCTACCTTGATCCTTCTTTGAAAACGCGGTTCTGATCCGAGGCAGTTCGATGTTTGCGACCTACAGGCCGATCTTCTCCCTGCTGCGCGGCACCGCGTTCCTGCTGGCGGCATCGGGGTTGCATGGGCTGCTTTTGCCGCTGCGCGGCCAAGCCGAGGGCTTTTCCACGGCATCGCTCGGCCTGATGGGCACGGCATGGGCGGGCGGCTTCGTTACAGGCTGTTTTTTTGCGCCGCGCATCGTGCGCCGCGCGGGCCATGTGCGGGCTTTCGGCACTTTCGCCGCTTCGGGCGCCATCGTCGCCCTGCTGACCGGCCTCATCATCGACGAATATGTCTGGATATTGCTGCGCGCCTGCACCGGCTTCGTCATGGCCGGCTGCTTCATGGTCATCGAAAGCTGGCTCAACGAGAAGGCGACGAACGAAAGCCGGGGCACGATCTTCGGCATGTACATGATGGTGACCTACGCCTCGATCATGGCCGGCCAGATGATCGTTGCCGCCGGCGACGTGCGCTCGGCTTCGCTGTTCATGATTACCGGCATCTTCTTTTGCCTGTCGCTGATCCCGACCGCCGTTTCGAGCGCCTCGCACCCCAAGCCGTTGCAGGATGTTTCGCTGGACCTGAAGGAGCTTTACGCCAATTCTCCCGTCTCGGCGGTGGGTTGCCTGCTGGTCGGCATCGCCAATGGCGCGTGGGGCACGCTGGGCGCGGTCTATGGCGCGCGCATCGGCGTTTCGACAGCGCAGATCGCCTTGATGATGTCGATCGTCGTCGTCGCGGGCGCTGCCATGCAACTGCCCGCCGGGCGCCTTTCCGACAAGACCGACCGCCGCTACGTGCTGGCGGGCGCGGCCTTCGGGGCGGCGTTTTTTGCGATCCTGCTGTTTTTGTTCCAGCCGCGCTCCGCCACGTTCGTGCTGGTGTTTACGGGGGCCTACGGGGCGTTCGCCTATACGCTCTATTCGATCGCGGTGGCCCACGCCAACGACCACGCCGACGCCGAGGATTTCGTCAAAGTGTCGAGCGGGCTGTTGATGCTCTATGGCTTTGGTACCATGATCGGCCCGCTGCTCGCCGCCGGCTTGATG
>DASYCS010000215.1:0-5016 GCA_036500025.1 Mesorhizobium sp.
CTCATTTGAATGTCTTGCGCGGATCGAAGGCGTCGCGGGTGGCTTCGCCGACGAAGATCAGCAGCGACAGCATGATCGACAGGGTGACGAAGCCGGTGATGCCGAGCCATGGCGCGTTGAGATTGCGCTGGCCCTGCTTCAAGAGTTCGCCGAGCGAGGCCGAACCCGGCGGCAGGCCGAAGCCGAGGAAATCGAGCGAGGTGAGCGTCGAGATCGAGCCGTTGAGGATGAAGGGCAGGAAGGTCAGCGTCGCCACCATGGCGTTGGGCAACAGGTGGCGGAACATGATGGTGCGGTTTGGCACGCCGAGCGCGCGCGCCGCATTGACATATTCGAAATTGCGGGCGCGCAGGAATTCCGCCCGCACGACGCCGACGAAGGCCACCCAGGAGAACAAAAGCATGATGCCGAGCAGGATGAAGAAGCCGGGCGGTAGGATGGCGGCGACGATCAGCAGCAGGTAGAGCACCGGGATTGCCGACCAGATCTCGATGAAGCGCTGGAACAGAAGATCGATCCAGCCGCCGAAATAGCCCTGCACCGCGCCGGCGGAGACGCCGATGACGGCCGAGCCGATGGTGAGGATGAGGCCGAACAGCACCGAGACACGGAAGCCGTAGATGGCGCGCGCCAGCACGTCGCGCGCCTGGTCGTCGGTGCCGAGCCAGTTCCAGTTGCCGATATTGCAGTCGGGATCGTCGACGCCCTTGGGATATTGGGCGCAGCGCGCCTTGGCGTCATATTCCCATGATGGCTTTGCCGGGGCCGCCTCGGGAATGGCGTTGTTGACGGTGGTGTAGGAATAGCGGATGGGCGGCCAGACCATCCAGCCATTGGCCTCGATCTCGTCATGGATGACCGGATCGCGGTAGTCCGCGACCGCATAAAAGCCGCCGAACTTCTCCTCCGGATAATCGACCAGAACGGGGAAAAGTATCTCGCCCTTGTAGGAAGCGATGATCGGCTTGTCGTTGGCGATGAACTCGGAAAACAGCGACAGGACGAACAGCAGCAGGAAAATCCACAGCGACCAGTAGCCCCGGCGGTTGGCCTTGAAACTTTGCCAGCGGCGCTGGTTGAGCGGTGACAGCCAAGGCCGCGCGACGGGTTCGCGCGCCTGTTCGACCGCCGATTTCAACTGGATATCCGACATCACACGTCTCTCCGCTCGAAGTCGATGCGCGGATCGATCCAGGTATAGGTGAGATCGGAGATGAGGCTGACGGCAAGGCCGATGAGCGAGAAGATATAGAGGTTGGCGAACACCACCGGATAGTCGCGCTCGACGATGGAGCGGAAACCGAGCAGGCCAAGGCCGTCCAGCGAGAAGATGTTTTCGATCAACAGCGAGCCGGTGAAGAAGGCTGAGATGAAGGCGCCGGGGAAACCGGCGATGACGATCAGCATCGCATTGCGGAAGACGTGGCCATACAGCACCTTTGCCTCGGACAAGCCCTTGGCGCGCGCCGTCACCACATATTGCTTGCGGATTTCATCGAGGAAGGAATTCTTGGTCAAAAGCGTCGTGGTGGCGAAGGCCGACAATGACATCGCTGTCAGCGGCAGCACCAGATGCCAGAAATAATCGAGGATGCGCGCCGGCCAGGAAAGCTGTTGCCAATTGTCGGAAACCAGCCCGCGCAATGGGAACCAGTCGTAGAACGAGCCGCCGGCAAACAGCACCATCAGCAGGATGGCGAACAGGAAGCCCGGAATGGCGTAGCCGACGATGACGATGCCGCTGGTCCAGACGTCGAAGGCCGAGCCGTCCTTGACCGCCTTGCGGATGCCGAGCGGGATGGAAATCAGGTAGGAGATCAGCGTGATCCACAGACCGAGCGAAATCGACACCGGCATCTTTTCGAGGATCAGGTCGAGCACGGAAATGTCGCGGAAATAGCTGTCGCCGAAGTCGAAACGGGCATAATCCCATAGCATCTTGCCAAAGCGCTCAAGCGGCGGCTTGTCGAAGCCGAACTGCTTTTCCAGCTTGGCGATGAATTCCGGGTCCAGCCCCTGCGCGCCACGGTATTTGGAGCCGGTGTCGCCGCCGACCTCAAAATTACCGCCGCCGCCGGCATCGCCGCCGCCCCCGCCGCCAAGGCGGTCATTGGCGCCGCCGCCCGGTCCGGTCAAATTGGCGATGATCTGCTCGACCGGGCCGCCGGGCGCGAACTGGATGACGGCGAAGGATATGGCCATGATGCCGAACAGGGTCGGGATCATCAACAGGATGCGGCGAAGGATATAGGCGCCCATCAGCTCTTACCCTCCCCGTTGTGAGGAGGGACGATAAGCGAAGCAGGGTGCGAGCGCAGACGACGCCAAGGCCCCTCCCCGGCTTACGGACTTCGCTGCGCTAACCCTGCCAGCTGACCCAAAGGAAAAGGCTAAAGCACACGGCATGGAATTTCCCCCGGCCTTATGCTTTCGCTGCGGGCGTTCGTCGTTCGAAAGGCCAAATCGTTGGCTTTTCGTCCGCATTGCAGGCCACTCCTCACCCTTTGCCAATCTTCGCAGCCTTGTCCTTGTCGAACCACCACAGCGCTTCCACCGGAAAGCCGAAATCGGGCTTTTGCTCGACGAAACCGAACATATCCCAATAAGCGGCGCGGTGATTCGCCAGATAGTATGTTGGAATCCAGTCGAGCCGCGCACGCAAGACCCGGTCGAGCGCCTTCAGCGCCGTAACCAGCTCGGTGCGACTTTGCGCACGGCCGGCGGCGGCGACCAGCGCATCGATGGCCGGGCTTTTCGTGCCGGGATAGTTGCGCGTGCCCGGCCTGTCGGCGGCATGCGAGGAATAAAGCGATTCCAGGCTGTCGGCGGTCGGCGTCGCGCCGATGGAAACCGCCAGCATGTTCAAATCGAAATCGAAATTGCTCTGCCGCTCCTCATATTGGCTGGAATCGACCAGCCGGACCGAGGCGTCGATGCCGATGGCCTTCATGTTGTCGATCCACGGCGAGGCGATGCGGACCAGCGAATCGTCCTGCGCCAGCATTTCGACCTGCAAGCGCTCGCCCTTGCCGTTGACGACGAAACGGCCGGCGCGTTTCCAGCCTGCCTCGGAAAGCAGCTTCGAGGCCTGCCCGAGCAGCCTGCGATCGCGGCCCGTGCCATCGGAAACGGGCTGCATGACCGCTTCGCCAAACGCTTCGGGCGGCAATTCTTTTCGGAACGGTTCCAGCAGCGCCAGTTCCTGTGGCGAAGGAAGCCCGTCGGCGCGAAAGTCCGAATGCTCGAAGTTCGACTGCGAACGGTCGTAGGAGCCGGAAAACAGCGTACGCTTCGTCCATTCGAAGTCGAAGCAAAGATCAAGCGCCCGGCGCACGCGCACGTCGCGAAAACGCTCGCGGCGCTGGTTGATGGCGATGGCCTGCATGGCGGGCCATTTCTCGCCGGGAAATTCGCGCTTGACCACCTTGCCTTGCTTGAAGGCTGGAAAATCATAGCCGGTGGTCCAGACACGGGCGGTGAATTCCTCGCGGAAGGTGGTGTCGCCTTTCTTGAAGGCTTCGAATGCGGCCTGCCGGTCGCGGTAGAAATCGATGCGGATGCGGTCGAAATTATATTGGCCGCGATTGATGGCGAGATCGTTCGCCCAATAATCGGCCGCGCGCTCATATTCGATGAACTGGCCAGCCGAAACGCGGCCGACCTTATAAGGCCCGGAGCCGAGCGGCGGTTTCATCTGCGCGGCTTCGAAATCGTTGGCCGAGTAGTAGGCCCTTGAAACGACAGGCATGGTGACGACGCTCAGGATGGTTTGCGCCGATTGCCTGCCTGAAAAGACAAGCCGCGCGGTGCGGTCATCCAGCGCTACGGCCTCCTTCAGTTCCACCAGCGGCAGCAACAAATCGGGGTGGCCCTTGTCCTTGTAGAGCATCAGCGAGAAGGCCACGTCATGCGCCGTCAGCTTCGTACCGTCATGCCAGCGGGCCTCGGTTCGCAGCGTGAAATCGAAACTGTTGCGGTCTGCCGACAGCGTGACGCTCTCGGCCAGCAGCCCATAGACGGCATCCGGCTCGTCCAGCGCGCGCGCCATCAGGCTGTCGAAGCACATTTCCATGCGCGGCGGCGCATCGCCCTTCAGCGCAAAGGAATTCAGCGTGTTGAAGGTCAGCGGGCTTTGGTTGAACGTCCAGTTGGGCGGCGAGAAATTCATCGCCCCGCCCTTCGGCGCATCCGGGTTCACATAGGCAAAATGTGGGTAGTCTGCCGGATAGTTGAGGTCGCCGAAGGCCGACAGGCCGTGCAACTTCGTGCCGATCGCGGTATCGGCGAATGCCTTGCCGGGCAACAGCGCCGCCGCACCCGCCGCCATGCCCAGCGCCAGAAAGTCGCGGCGCGCAAGAAGCCCGCTCAATTAGCGCTCTTGTACTTGGCAGCCAGCGCCTTTTCCCTGGCCGGATCGATCCACCAGGAATCGATGTCGGCGCCGATATAGGCAGGCTGCTTGTCGGGAATGCCGAACTTGTTCCAATACGCCAGCCACACCACCGAGCGATACCATTGCGGCACCACGTAATAATTCCACAGCAGCACCCGGTCGAGCGCATGGGTGGCGGTGACGAGGTCGTCGCGGTCGGTTGCATAGATGACGCGGTCGATCAGCGCGTCGACAACGGGGGACTTGATGCCCATCAGGTTGCGCGAACCGGGTGTGTCAGCGGCCTTCGAACTCCAGAAGTCGCGCTGCTCGTTGCCGGGCGAGTCGGACTGGCCGAACAGGCCGGTCACCACATCGAAATCGAAGCCGCGCACCCGGTTCACATACTGGCTCGGATCGACGATGCGCAGCGAGGCGCTGACGCCGATCTTCTTCAGATTGTCGATGAACGGATTGGCGATAACCTCGTCGGTCGGGTCGCGGCCGAGGATTTCCAGCTTGAACGGCTCGCCGCTCTGCGCATTGACCATTTTGCCGCTTTTTATGACCCAGCCGGCCTGCTCGAACAGTTTTACGGCGTGGCCGAGGTTTCTACGCTCCGCCTGCGGCGTGTCGTAGACGGG
>DASYCS010000216.1:0-1899 GCA_036500025.1 Mesorhizobium sp.
TTTCGCACCTTCCAGGTGGACCAGCTTGCGTCGGTCCGGGAAACTTTCCGTAAATTCATAGGCCGCCATCCGGGCTACAACCGGCGTGATCGCCTGTTCTCGCGCGTGCTGTGCCAAATATGAGCGCGCTCGCGGTTGACGTCATGAGATATGTTCTTTAACCAGAAAAAACAGGCTTGAAAGCCGCATCCAGGCCAACGATCATGCCGTCCTGGCGCATGACAACGTCCGCGCAGGCTGCGAAAAAGGCCGATCTGAGAGGAAGCACGAATGGCGGATCAACTGACCGGAAAGACGGTCGTCATAACGGCGGCGGCGCAGGGTATAGGCAGGGCGAGCGCGCTGGCATTCGCCGGGGCCGGGGCCACTGTCTACGCAACGGACATCAACGAGGCGCTGCTGGCCGAACTGGGCAAGGTCGCGGGCATCACCGCGCGCAAACTCGACGTGCTCGACGATAACGCCGTCAAGGCGGCTTTCGCCGATATCGGCCGGGTCGATGTTCTGTTCAACTGCGCCGGCTTTGTCCATTCAGGCTCGATCCTCGAAATGAAGGATACCGAACTGGAGTTCGCCTTCGACCTCAACGTTCACGCCATGGTGCGCACCATCCGCGCCGCGCTGCCGGGCATGCTGGAGCGCGGCGACGGCGCCATCATCAACATGTCGTCGGTGGCGAGTTCGCAAAAAGGGGTACCAAACCGGTTCGCCTACGGCCTTACCAAGGCGGCGGTGATCGGCCTCACCAAGGCGGTGGCCGCCGATTACATCGGCAAGGGCATTCGCTGTAACGCCATTTGTCCAGGCACCGTGGAAAGCCCCTCGCTCGAAGGGCGCATGCGGGCGGCGGGCGACTACGAGAAATCCCGCGCCGCCTTCATCGCGCGCCAACCCATTGGCCGGCTCGGCACGGCGGAAGAAATCGCCGACCTCGCCGTCTACCTTGCCGGTGCGACCTATACGACCGGGCAGGCCTATAATATCGACGGCGGCTGGTCGCTCTGAGAGGCCATTGAAAACTCTGTTCCGCCAGGGGCCTGACGCGACTTTCTGCGCTTCCGGTGCTCACATATTTGAATGTAAGCTCCGCTCGTCGCCTATGGCGACCCCAAACCACGTCATTCGCCTCATCGGAGCGAGTTTGCAAAAGGCCTCTGGCCGCAACCGGGAGAAAAATCCATGAAACTGTTGCGCTATGGCGAAGTTGGCGCCGAAAAACCCGGCCTGCTCGACGCGGATGGAACGATCCGCGATTTGTCGAAGCATGTGGCTGACATCGGCGGCAAGGCGCTGGCCCCCGCTTCGCTGGCGTCGCTTGCCGGGCTTGATCCGAAATCGCTGCCGGCGGTGTCGGGCAAGCCGCGCATCGGCGCCTGTGTTTCCGGCGTTGGCAAATTCATCTGCATCGGGCTGAATTATTCCGACCATGCCGCCGAAACCGGCGCTGCCGTGCCTTCCGAACCGGTGGTGTTCATGAAGGCGACCTCGGCCATCGTCGGCCCGGACGATGACGTGTTGATCCCGCGCGGTTCGGAAAAGACCGATTGGGAGGTCGAGCTTGGCGTCGTCATCGGCAAGACCGCCAAATATGTTTCCGAGGCCGAGGCGCTGGATTACGTGGCCGGCTACTGTGTCTCGCACGATGTGTCCGAGCGCGCCTTCCAGGCTGAGCGGCAAGGCCAGTGGACCAAGGGCAAGTCCTGCGACACCTTCGGGCCCATCGGCCCGTGGCTGGTGACGAAGGACGAGGTGGCCGACCCGCAGAACCTGAAGATGTGGCTGACCGTCAATGGCGAAAGCCGCCAGAACGGCTCGTCCAGAACGATGGTCTACGGCGTCGCCTTCCTGGTCTCTTATCTCAGCCAGTTCATGAGCCTGCATCCCGGCGACGTCATCTCC
>DASYCS010000217.1:0-4477 GCA_036500025.1 Mesorhizobium sp.
AGAACACCGGCGGGACGCGAGGTTCGCGCCACGTAACTTATCACTCTGGAAGGCTCGGCCTCGCGCCCCGCTTCCCACCTGCCCCTGCATAAGGGCAGCGTTCCTTGACAAAGGCCAGACGGCGAATGCCGGGCGTGGCAATGAAGACGGCTATTCGCCGGCCGCCTGCCGGATCGCGCTGGACGACAGCAGCGAGCGCGGGCCGTGGATGAAGGTCCAGGCCGGCGCGCGCATATGGGCAAGGCGTGGCGCATCGCCTTCATCGACGCGGGCATAATCGAAGGTTTTGGCCACCACCGACGACAGGAACGACAGCGTCGAGCCGGGCCGGTCGATCACGGCGATCGGAAAGGTCAGCATGATCTGGCGCCAGCGCTGCCAGCGGTGGAAATCGCGCAGCGAATCCGCGCCCATGATCCAGACAAAATCGACGCCCGGATTTTTCCTGCGCACCAGCGCCAGCGTGTCGGCGCTATAGCGGACGTGGTGGGCGGCCTCGAAGGCGGTGACCTTGATGCGCGGGTCCCTGGCGATTTCTTCCGAAAGGCGTAGCCGCTCAGCCAGCGGGGCAAGTTCGCGCGCGCTTTTCAGCGGATTGCCGGGCGTCACCATCCACCACAGCTGATCGAGCGCCAGCCTTCGCAGCGCAATGTCGGCAACCAGCGCGTGGCCGGCGTGGGGCGGATTGAACGAGCCGCCGAACAGGCCGACCTGCATGCCTTTTTCGACATGCGGCATATGCAGGTAATGGGAAGGAATGGCCGCTCCATCCCGCCCCTTGCCGGGAAGGTCGATCCGCGAAGCGGGACGGGAAGGAGGCGTTTGGGAATTCAGCGTAATGCCCCCACCCGGTTCGTAATGCTTGCCACCCTCACGATGCGGGGGAAGGCAAAACGGGCGGAAGTCACGGCCGCACCTGGCCCGTTCCGCGAACGCGGTATTTGAACGAGGTGAGCTGTTCGACGCCGACAGGGCCGCGCGCGTGCATCTTGCCGGTGGCGATGCCGATTTCGGCGCCCATGCCGAATTCGCCGCCATCGGCGAACTGGGTCGAGGCATTGTGCAGCAGGATCGCGGAATCGATCTCGTTGAAGAATTTTTCCACCGCCTGTGCGTCTTCGGCAACGATGGCCTCGGTGTGGTGCGAGGAAAAATTCTCGATGTGGTCGATGGCGGCGACGACGCCGTCGACGAGCTTCACCGAGATGATGGCATCGAGATATTCGGTGGTCCAGTCGGCGTCGGTTGCCGGGCTGGCGGCGGGGAAAGCCTCCAGCACCTCGGCATCGGCGCGGATTTCGCAGCCGGCATTCTGCAAGGCGGAAAGGATCGGCGACAGGTGGGTGGCGGCGACGGCGCGGTCTACCAGCAGCGTCTCGGCAGCGCCGCAAATGCCGGTGCGCCGCATCTTGGCGTTGACGGCGATTTTCACCGCCATGTCGAGGTCCGCCGATTTGTCGATGTAAAGATGGCAGATGCCCTCCAGATGCGCGAAAACCGGCACCCGCGCCTCATTTTGCACGCGCGAGACGAGGCTTTTGCCGCCGCGCGGAATGATGACGTCGAGATTGCCGGACAGGCCCTTCAGCATCTCGCCGACGGCGGCGCGGTCGGTGGTCGGCACCAGCTGGATGGCGTCTTGCGGAAGGCTGGCGTTTTTCAGGCCTTCGACGAGGCAGGCGTGGATGGCGGCGGAGGAATTGGCCGAATCCGTGCCGCCGCGCAGGATCACCGGGTTGCCGGCCTTCAAGCACAGCGCACCGGCATCCGCGGTGACGTTCGGACGGCTCTCATAGATGACGCCGATGACGCCGAGCGGCGTGCGCACGCGTTCGATGGAAAGGCCGTTAGGACGGTCCCATTGTGCGATGACCTCACCGATCGGGTCGCGCAGTTCGGCGATGGCGCGGATGCCGTCGGCGATTGCGCGAATGCGGGCGGGCGTCAGCTTGAGGCGGTCCAAGAGGGCAGGGGAAAGGCCGGCGTCCTCGCCATTGGCCATGTCGATGGCGTTGGCGTCGAGAATATCCTGCTCGCGCCGCGCAATCGCCTGCGCCATGCCGACAAGCGCTGCATATTTACGCTCCGCGCTGGCGATGGCCAGCGGTCGGGCAGCAGCGCGGGCGCGGGCGCCGATGTCGGCCATCAGCGTTGCGATATCGGTTTGCGACCGGTCATGCTGGTTCAGCATGGTCATTCTCCGTCATGTCACGCGCGCCGCTTACCACGAGGTCGTCGCGGTGAATCATTGCCGAACGGGCTTCGTAGCCGAGCACCGTTTCGATCTCGGTTGTTTTCAGCCCCGCGATTCTTACGGCATCGGCGGCATCATAGGCAACCAGCCCGCGGGCGATCTCGCGGCCCTGCGGCGACAGGATGGCAACCGTGTCGCCGCGCGCGAAATTGCCGCTGACCAGCTTGACGCCGGCGGGCAGCAGCGATTTGCCGGAAAGCAGCGCGCTGACCGCGCCGGCGTCGACGGAGAGCCGCCCGACCGGTTCGAGCTGACCGGCGATCCAGGTCTTGTAGCCTTTGACGGGATGGGCGCTCGGCCTGAAGAAAGTGGCGCGCTCGCCGCGCTCGATCGCCATCAGCGGCGAAAGCCGCGTGCCGGCGGTGATGATCATGGCGGTGCCGGCGGCGGTGGCGATCTTGCCGGCGTCGAGCTTGGTGCGCATGCCGCCGCGCGACAGTTCGGAGGCGGCAGCGCCGGCCATCGCCTCGATATCCGGCGTAATGTGCTCCACCAGCGGAATGAAGCGCGCATTGGGGTCGTGCGCCGGCGGGGCGGTATAAAGGCCGTCAATGTCGGAAAGCAGCACCAGCAGGTCCGCGCCCATCATGGTGGCGACGCGCGCCGCCAGCCGGTCGTTGTCGCCGTAGCGGATTTCCGAGGTGGCGACGGTGTCGTTCTCGTTGATGACCGGCACCGCCTTCATCTTGAGCAGCGTGGAGATGGTGGCGCGGGCATTTAGATAGCGGCGGCGCTCCTCGGTGTCGCCCAGCGTCAGCAGGATCTGGCCGGATTTCAGGCCATGGCCGCCAAGCGCATCCGACCATGCGCCGGCCAGCGCGATCTGGCCGACCGCAGCGGCCGCCTGGCTTTCCTCAAGCTTCAAGGCGCGCTTGCCCAGGCCCAGAATGGTGCGGCCAAGCGCAATGGCGCCGGAGGAGATAACGAGGATTTCAGCGCCGCCTTCGGCCAGTTCGCCAATATCGCGCGCCAGCGAAGCGAGCCAGTCGCGCTTGAGGCCGGACGTGCGGTCGACCAGCAGGGCCGAGCCGATCTTGATGGCGATGCGCCGGTATTTTTTGACCGATAGAGCCGTCATGGCGCGGCTAGTCCTGCCACCGCGTGTCGGCCGGCGCGGTCGGTTCGCGGGCTTCTTCAACGATCTTCATCAGGGCGCGCAGCACCGCCTCTACGCCCTCGCCGGTGACGGCCGACAAAAGCATCGGCGCCCGCCCGCAGGCGCGCTTCAGGGACGCGAGCTTCTTCTTGCGCTCGTCCGCATCGAGAATATCGACCTGGCTGAGCGCGACGATCTCAACCTTTTCGGTCAGCCCGTTGCCGTAGGCATCGAGTTCGGCGCGCACGGTCTTGTAGGCCTTGCCGGGGTTTTCTTCCTGCGCCGAAATCAGATGCAGAAGGACGCGCGTGCGCTCGACATGGCCGAGGAAGCGGTCGCCGATGCCGACGCCTTCATGCGCGCCCTCGATCAGGCCGGGAATATCGGCGATGACGAATTCGCGGGCGTCGATGCGCGCAACGCCAAGGCCGGGATGCAGCGTGGTGAAGGGATAGTCGGCGATCTTCGGCTTGGCCGCCGTCACCGCCGCGAGGAAGGTGGACTTGCCGGCATTGGGCAGGCCGACCAGCCCGGCGTCGGCAATCAGCTTCAGCCGCAGCCAGATGTTCATCTCGGTGCCTTCGAGGCCGGGATTGGCGCGGCGCGGCGCCTGGTTGGTCGAGGTCTTGAAATGCTGGTTGCCGAAGCCGCCATTGCCGCCCTTGGCCAGCAGATAGCGCTGGCCAAGCCGCACCATGTCGCAGATCAGCGTCTCGTTGTCTTCTTCCAGAATCTGCGTGCCGACCGGCACCTTCAGCGTCACGTCGGCACCCTTGCCGCCGGTCATGTTGCGGCCCATGCCGTGCATGCCGGTCTTGGCCTTGAAATGCTGCTGGTAGCGGTAGTCGATGAGCGTATTCAGCCCATTGACCGTCTCGACCCAGACATCGCCGCCGCGGCCGCCGTCGCCGCCATCCGGCCCGCCGAATTCGATGAATTTTTCGCGCCGGAACGACACCGAACCGGCGCCGCCGTCGCCGGAGCGTATGTAGACTTTGGCTTGATCGAGAAATTTCATCGCAAAGGGCTGTTTCTGCTGGGGTTGGTTTGGTCGAGCGTCCTCATCTATCTTATAGCGCGGCCAAGGGCGAGAGTGGACACGCCGTGTTTTGGCGTGTCCCTGTGGC
>DASYCS010000218.1:0-7198 GCA_036500025.1 Mesorhizobium sp.
ATTCGAGCCACTTGCGTCCACCACCAGATCGAACGGGCCGATCCGCTTGCCATCCTGGCACACCAGCGTTGCGCGCTCGCCGGCATCCAGCGTTTCAAGCTCGGTGGCGGTTTCGATGGCGATGTTTTCACGTTGGGCCGCACGAAAAAGCACGCCAAACAGGGCCGCGCGATGCACCGCCAGCCCAAAGCGCCCGCCGCTGCGCGCATCGTAGCGCACATCGAGAACGGTGCGGCCGCTGCCTGCATCCGCGCCGTGAAGCCGATCGATACGGCTGCCCAGCACCAGGATTTGATCCAGCAGGCCAAGATCGGCAAGAACGGTCAGCCCGGTCGGCTGAAGGATCAGGCCGGAGCCGACCGGAGCCGTTTGCTTGAACCGCTCAAACACGGTGACGCGGTGACCTGCCCGCTTGAGGTAGAGCGCAACGGCCAATCCGGCCGGCCCAGCCCCGGCAATTGCGATATCCAGCCTTTTCAGCAGCCGATTTCTCCCCCGCCTGCCTGCCCGGATTGAGGCGTTGAAGCGCCCGGTGGCGGCGTCAATTCGCGATCCCGCGCGATGCTAGATTGCCACCTGCGTGCCGATCTCAACAACGCGCCCGGTTGGAATCTGGAAATATTCCGTGGCATCGGCGGCGGTACGCGCCAGGCCGATGAACAGCCGGTCCTGCCACATCGGCATGCCCGAATTCGGCGACGCCTTCAGCGAACGCCGCGAAAGGAAGAACGAGGTCGTCATGATGTCGAACTTCCAGCCTTTCTTCCGGCAAGCGGCAAGGGCGCGCGGAATATTCGGGTGCTCCATATAACCGAAGGTCAGCGTCACCCGCATGAACAGGTCGTTGAGCGCCTCCATCTTGATCCGCTCGCTGTCCGGCACCATCGGCTGCTGGGCCGTCACCACGGACAAGATAACGTTCTGCTCGTGCAGCACCTTGTAATGCTTGAGGCTGTGCATCAGCGCCGTTGGCGCGCTCAAGGGATCGCTGGTCAGGAAAATGGCCGTGCCGGGCACCAGATGCGGCTGCTTCTTGAGCAGGTTGCCGGCCAGGAAATCGAGGGGCACCTCGTTCTTGCGGGTCTTGTCGAACAGATACCGGCTGCCCTTGATCCAGGTGACCATGATCACGCCCATGACGCATGCGACGCTGATCGACACCCAGCCGCCATCCATGACCTTGGCGACATTGGCGAGGAAAAATCCGGTGTCGATGATGCCGAATACCAACGCCAGGCCGAGCGCAATGCCGACATGCCATTTCCACAGCGAACGCATGACCACGAACAGCAGGATCGTCGTCATCAGCATCTCGCCGGTAACGGAGATGCCATAAGCCGATGCCAGCGAATGGGAATCGCCGAAACCGACGACAAGCAGCATCACGACCACCGCGATGATGAAGTTGACGCGCGGCATGTAAATCTGGCCGAGCTGCATCTCCGAGGTGTGTTGGACCTCGATGCGCGGCAACAGGTTAAGTTGCACCGCCTGCCTGGTGAGTGAGAATGCGCCCGAAATGACCGCCTGGCTGGCAATGACGGTTGCAGCGGTCGCAAGCCCGACCATCGGCGCCAGCGCCCACGGCGGCAGCATCTGGAAGAAAGGATTTTCCGGCACCATGCCGTGGGACAATACGAACGCGCCCTGCCCGAAATAATTGAGCAGGAGGCACGGAAAGACGATGGCGAACCAGGTCAGCACGATCGGACGGCGGCCGAAATGGCCAAGGTCGACATAGAGCGCTTCCGCACCGGTCACGGCAAGGAAGACCGCGCCAACCGTGATGAAGGCCACGTCCGGCTCATCGAACAGATAGGCCAGGGCATGATATGGATTGATGGCCCACAACACCGACGGATCGTCCCATATATGGACAAGCCCGGCGATGCCGAGCACCAGGAACCACAGCGCCATGATCGGGCCGAACACCACCGCCACGCGCCCGGTGCCGAAACGCTGCACCGAAAACAGCATAGCCAGGATGACCAGCGTGATCGGCACGATGTAGGTATTCAGCGTCGGCGCGATGACCTGAAGGCCTTCGACGGCCGAAAGCACCGAAATCGCCGGCGTGATGACGGCATCGCCGAAAAACAGCGCTGCGCCGCACAGGCCGATGCCCAGAATGAACTTTGCACCGTTCGGATAGGCGCTGCGCGCCAGCGCCATCAGCGAAAGCGTTCCGCCCTCGCCCTTATTGTCGGCCCGAAGCACGAAAGCGACATATTTGACGGTGACGATGATGGTCAGCGCCCAGACGATCAGCGACAGCACGCCCAATACGTTCTCGGGCAGAAACGGTCCTGACGAGGAATGCAGCGCTTCACGAAACGCGTAGATCGGGCTGGTGCCGATATCGCCATAGACCACGCCCAGCGCGCCGAGCATCAACACCTTGGTGCCGTGTTGCTCTACCTCGGGCTGGCTTGGTGGATCGATGGTCTCTGCCTCACCAGCATTGTTGGCAAGGGCCATGGACGACACTCCGTTAAGCGCGGGGTGCTCTAGCCTTGCTGCATCGCAATATCAAGGACCAATGCATCGCCGCCTCGCATAGCCCCGATATGGAGGCACCTTCACCAGCCGCAAGCGTTGAGAAAACGCCGGACTGTCGCGGCCATGCCATACTCCAGCGCATCGGCTGTCAAGCCATGACCGATCGACACTTCGGCGAGATTGGGGATACGCTTTACAAGCGCCGGTAAATTGGCGACGACAAGATCGTGCCCGGCATTCACCTGCAACCCTGCCGCCAGTGCCGCATCGGCCGTTTTACCCAGCTTTTCCAGCTCATTGGCCGTTTTGCCTGCATCTAAATGAAAGCTGCCGTAAGGCCCGGTATAAAGTTCGATCCTGTCTGCGCCGAGGTCTTTCGCAACGCTTGCGATCGCCGGATCGGGATCGCAAAACAACGATACCCGAAAGCCGCTTCCCTTCAATCGCTTGACGACAGGCGCGAGGAAATCAGCCTTTTCGGCGAAATTCCAGCCATGATCCGACGTCGCCTGGCTCGGGTCGTCCGGCACCAGCGTCACCTGCTCGGGCTGGTTTTTTTCCACAAGCGCCAGAAAGTCTTCGCTTGGATATCCTTCGATGTTGAATTCCGCTTTCGGAAACTCGTCATCGATGAGCGCGCGAATCTCCGGCAGGTCGGAATGGCGCGTATGCCGTTCATCCGGGCGCGGATGCACGGTCAGCCCATGCGCGCCGGCGGCAAGCGCAATTCGCCCAAGCCCGGCCACGCTCGGCCATGGCAGCGCGCGCCGGTTGCGCAGCATGGCGACGGCATTGAGGTTCACGGATAGTTTTGCAGGCATGGAAAAGGCCTCGAAAAGCGTTCAACGCGCCACCTATAGAACCTTTGATGGGAACGCGCAGGGGGATTCAGGTGTTCCAGAGGCAGAAAAAACACCTCAGACAGGGGAAAAGACTATGAATTTTCTGGAGCCAGTACCGGCGATCCGCCGTATCGAGACCGATCGTAGCGACCTTTTTGCAATCGACGTCGTCGGCCATGCATCGGCCGCCGATGCCGAAAATTTGTTCGGATTGCTGGAGGCAGCCTACATGCTTCACCCCAAGATCGACGTTCTGGTGCGCCTTGTCGACCACCAGGGCGTCGACTGGGCCGATCTGTCGAGACAGACGCTGGAGCGCGGTAAGACAGATGCGTTGGAGCATGTAAGGCGATGCGCGACAATCGGCGAACCGAACTGGATCGGCCAGGTCCAAGGCCTTTTCACCTCATTGCCGACCGAACTTCGACACTTCGACGCAGATCATGAGCCTCAGGCGTGGCAATGGCTTGGCGCAAAGCCGGTGGAGGCAGCCTGACTATCGCACGATGGTCAGGCGCTCCGCCGCGCGCGTGATGGCCGTATACAGCCAGCGCTGGCGGGTTTCCTTGAACGCAAAGCTCTCATCGAACAGCACGATCTCGTTCCATTGCGAGCCTTGGGCTTTGTGCACCGTCAGCGCATAGCCATAATCGAAATCGTCGAACCGCTTCTTTTGCTGCCATGAAATGTCGGCATCGGGATCCTCGAACACCGCTTTCATCAGCTTTATCTTGGCGACGCCGCGGTCCGGATCGTCTTCTTCCGGTGAAACGAGGAGGTTTATGCCGGGTTTGACCGTCTCGCGTGAGGCCGTCATGACCTTCCACAGCGAGCCGTTCAAAAGCCCCTTGGCAGGATCGTTGCGCAGGCAAACCAGCTTGTCGCCGGCCTGCGGATAGTCGGCGGTAAACCCGTTCAATTCGCGCAGGCGCTGGTTATAACGGCGGCGCGTGCGGTTTGTGCCGACCAGAACCTGATCGGCTTTCAGCACCAGTTCCTGGTTGACCTCGTCCTTGCCGATCACCCGCGCGGCGCCGTAGTCGCCGCGCGGGAATTCGCGGCCCTCGCGCACATCCAGCGCCAGCCGAATGATGGGATTGTCGCGCGCCTGCCGGTGAATTTCGGTCAAAAGGAAATCCGGTTCATGCTCGGTGAAGAAACCCCCACCCGAAATCGGCGGCAACTGGCCCGGATCGCCAAGCACCAGAATCGGCGTGCCGAAGCTCATCATGTCGCGGCCAAGCTGCTCGTCCACCATCGAGCACTCATCGATGACGACGAGCGCGGCCCGCGAGATCGGGCTTTGCCGGTTGAGCGAGAATGTCGGCGACATCGAGGTCTTGCCGGTCACTTCGTCTTCGACCGATTCTTCGCCCTTCGGCCGATAGATCAGCGAATGGATGGTGCGGGCATTGGTCGCCCCTTTCGAGCGCAGCACCTGCGCCGCCTTGCCCGTGAAGGCGGCGAACTGTACTTGCCCATCGACATGCTCGGCAAAATAACGCGCAAGCGTCGTCTTGCCGGTGCCCGCATAGCCGAACAGCCTGAACAGTTGCGGCTTGCCGGCCTTGAGCCAGCGCGCGACGGCCTTGAGCGCCTCATCTTGCTGCGGAGAAAATTCCATCAAATGGACAGACAGGATTCGCCGGCACAGGGCAAGGTTTTTGCGTGCCCACGCGCCGCCTATCGCCGCCGATTGTCGAGACCGGACCTATAGAGGCACGATTTTTCCATTGGCCAGCGTGACGACACGGTCCATCCGCTCGGCCAGCGCATGATTATGGGTGGCGATCAGCGCGGCGAGACCGGACTGCTTGACCAGCGCCGCCAGCGCCTCGAACACGTAAGAGGCCGTGACCGGGTCGAGATTGCCGGTCGGCTCGTCCGCCAGCAGCACCAGCGGCGCGTTGGCCACGGCGCGCGCAATGGCGACGCGCTGCTGCTCGCCGCCCGAAAGCTCGGCAGGCCGGTGCGTCGCCCGCTTGCCGATCTGCATGTAATCCAGCAATTGTTCGGCCCGTTCCGCTGCTTCCTTGGGCTTCAGCCCCTTGATCAGCTGCGGCATCATGATGTTTTCGAGCGCCGAAAACTCCGGCAAAAGATGATGGAACTGGTAGACAAAGCCGACATCGTTGCGGCGTATCTTCGTGCGTTGATCGTCCGAAAGACGGCCGCAGGCCCGGCCAGCCAGCACCACATCACCGGCGTCGGGACGCTCCAGTAGGCCCGCCGTATGCAGCAGCGTCGACTTGCCGGTGCCCGAAGGCGCAACAAGCGCCACCATCTCGCCGCGCCTCAGCGAGAAATCCACGCCATCGAGAATGGTAAGCTTGCGCGACCCCTGCACATAGTGCCGTTCGACCGCCTTCAACTCTATAATGGCCTCGGCCATCATTCATACCTCAATGCTTCGACGGGATCGAGCCGCGCGGCGCGCCATGCCGGGAACAGGGTCGCGACGAAGGAAAGCCCAAGCGCCATCAGCACGACCGAAAAAGTCTCGGAAAAATCCATCTTGGCTGGAAGCTGGCTCAGGAAATAAAGTTCCGGGTTAAACAGCACCGTTCCCAATATCCAGGAAAAGAATTCCCGTATCCGCTCGATATTCAGGCAGATCACGATGCCCAACCCCACCCCCGCCAGCGTGCCGGTGACGCCGATGGCCGCCCCCGTCATCAGGAAGATGCGCAGGATCGCCGAGCGCGAGGCGCCCATCGTGCGCAGGATGGCAATGTCGTGGCCTTTGTCCTTCACCAGCATGATGAGGCCCGAAATAATGTTCAGCGCCGCCACCAGCACGATCAGCGTCAGGATCATGAACATCACATTGCGCTCGACCTCGAGCGCCGAAAAGAAGGTCTGGTTGCGCTGGCGCCAGTCGGTCAGGAATATCTGGCGTTGCGCCGCCTCTTCCACCTTCGGTTTCAGCGCGTCGACATCGTCGGGGTTGTCGACATAGATTTCGATCGTCTGCGCTTTGCCTTCCATGTTGAAATAGAGCTGCGCTTCGGAAAACGGCATGTAGATGATCGAACTGTCATATTCCGACATGCCCACTTCGAAGATCGCCGCGATCCGATAGCCTTTCAGGCGCGGCGTCGTGCCAAGCGGCGTCACATCCCCGTCCGGCGAAATCAGCGTTATGGTGTCGCCCAGCACAAGCCCCAGGCTCTCCGCCATCCGGCTGCCGATGGCGACGCCCTCGCCCTTGTCGAAGCCAACGAGGGAGCCTTGCTTGATATTATTGGCGACGATGGAAATCTTGCCGATATCCTCGCCGCGAATGCCGCGCACCAGCGCGCCGGTGCCGCTGCCGACGCTGCCCTGCGCCAACACCTGCCCGTCGATCAGCGGAATGGCGTATTTGACGCCGGGCACGCCATTGATGCGGCCGGCCACGGCCGCGTAATCATCCAGCGGCAGGTCGATAGGCGTCACGATCAGGTGGCCGTTGACGCCGAGAATGCGCGTCAGAAGCTCCGCGCGAAAACCGTTCATCACCGCCATCACCACTATCAGCGTGGCAACGCCCAGCATGATGCCCAGAAACGAGATGGAGGCGATGACCGAGATCACCGTTTCCTTGCGCCGCGAGCGCAGATAGCGCCAGGCAACCATGCGCTCGAACACCGAGAACGGCCCGGCCGCGGCCGCGTTCTTCGTCGCCGTCACGTCACTCATGCGGTTGCACCGAAGCGTTGCAGGGCGCTCGCAATCGGCAGCGTCTCGCGCTCACCCGTTCTGCGGTTCTTGATCTCGACCTCGCCGGCAGCCACGCCGCGCGGCCCGACGATAAACTGCCACGGCAGGCCGATCAGGTCGGCGGTGGCGAATTTGCCGCCCGGCCGCTGGTCCGT
>DASYCS010000219.1:0-15297 GCA_036500025.1 Mesorhizobium sp.
ATGGGACGAGGAGGCCTTCGGCCGCGAATATGACCTCGATGTCTTCAACATCGTCGCCGTGTCGGATTTCAACATGGGCGCGATGGAGAACAAGGGCCTCAACATCTTCAACGACAAATATGTGCTGGCCGACCAGGAAACCGCGACGGACGCCGATTTCGCCAATATCGAAGCGATCATCGCGCATGAATATTTCCACAATTGGACAGGCAACAGAATCACTTGCCGCGACTGGTTCCAGCTTTGCCTGAAGGAAGGGCTGACGGTTTTCCGCGACCATGAGTTTTCCGCCGACCAGCGCTCGCGCGCGGTCAAACGCATTGCCGAGGTACGCACGCTGCGCGCGCACCAGTTCCCCGAGGACCAGGGACCGCTGGCGCATCCGGTGCGGCCTCGCCGCTACCGCGAGATCAATAATTTCTATACGGCGACCGTCTACGAAAAGGGTTCCGAGGTGGTGCGGATGATACGCACCATGCTGGGCGTCGAAACGTTCCGGCAGGGCATGGACCTCTATTTCCTGCGCCATGACGGCGAGGCCGCCACCATCGAGGACTTCATCAAGGTCTTCGAGGACGTATCCGGCCGCGACCTGTCGCAGTTCGCGCTGTGGTATCATCAGGCCGGAACGCCCAACGTCACCGTCAGCACCTCGCATAATCCGGCGGCACGGGAGTTTACGCTGGAAATAGAGCAGTCGGTGCCGCCGACGCCGTCCGAGAGCCGCAAACGGCTGATGCACATCCCGCTCGCCTTCGGGCTGGTCGGTGCGGACGGCAAGGATCTTCCCTACGCCGCCGTCGAGGGAGCGACGGTGGAGAACGGCGTCATCCACATCCGCAAGCGCCGCCATACGGTGCGTTTTTCCGGCGTCACGCAGCGGCCTGCGGTTTCGCTGAACCGGGGTTTTTCGGCTCCGCTGACGCTTTCGGTCGAACAGAGCATGGCCGACAAGCTGTTCCTTGCCGGCAATGACAGCGACCCCTTCTCGCGCTGGCAGGCTTTCAACACGCTGTTGACCGATGCGCTGATCGCGGCATTCCGCCAGATACTTGGCGGCAAGGAGCCACACTTCGCCGACGAGCTGATCGGGCTGGCCGGCGGCATAGCCGACGACCAGACGCTGGAGGAAGCCTACCGCGCGCTGGCGCTGACACTTCCGGGCGAGGCCGACATTGCCCGCGACATCGGCAGGAACATCGACCCGGACGCCATCTTTTCCAGCCGCAAGCAACTCGCCACCGCGATCGCCGAGCAAAACCAGCCGCTGTTTGCCCGCCTTCATGCCCAGTTGCACGACAGTCGCGGGTTCAACCCCGATGCGGCCGGTGCTGGCCGGCGGGCGCTGCGCAACACGCTGCTGGATTATCTCTCGTTGCTGCCGGGCGGCGCGCAGCTGGCGCTGTCTCACTTCAATAGCGCAACCAACATGACCGACCGTGCGGCGGCGTTGACGGTCCTGGCGCACCGCCATCATGGATCGGCGGAAGCGGTCGAGGCGCTTGCGGCTTTTGAGACGCGCTACGCCGGCGATCCGCTCGTCATGGACAAGTGGTTCCAGATCCAGGCCAGCGTGCCGGGACCGCAGGCGGTCGACAGCGTTCGCGCGCTGACCGGCCATCCGGCCTTTTCAATGACCAATCCAAACCGGCTGCGTTCGCTGGTCGGCACGTTTTCGGGCGCCAACCAGACCGGCTTCCATCGCGCGGACGGCGAGGGTTACCGGCTGTTCACCGAAACGGTGCTCGACGTCGAAAAACGCAATCCGCAGATGGCCGCAAGACTGGCGACCGCGCTTCGTTCATGGCGCTCGCTGGAGCCGGTGCGCCAGGCAAAGGCGCGCGAGGCGCTGCTTGCCATGGCGAATACCGAAAATCTGTCAGCCGATTTGCGCGACATCGTCGAGCGCACGCTGGCATAATCTGGGGTCAAGCGGCCCCGGTTTGCGCTGCCCGGCAGGTCAATATGGGCTAAATCGGCAATTTTTAGTCTATTTTTAATCTTTTTTCGCCGCGCCTATGGACAAGGCGAATCACCTTTGATTCTTTACTGACGATTCGGGCGTGCGGCGTAACCGGGTCATAGGGACAGCATTAAATCGGGGAGAGCCATTTCATGGCCAAGGCGGACGCGTGGGGCGCGCCCGGGGGGATGCGATTTGAGCGGCGCAAGGCGCCGGGCAAGGCGCGCCTGATCGGCAACATGCGGCTTATCGCCGAACCGGCCTATCGCAAACTGCTCGCGGCGGAACCCCTGTTGCGCAAGCTTATCCCTGCCCTGATCGTCGTCTTCCTGATCGTGGTGGCGGCGCTGCGTTTCCTGTCTCTAATGAATTGGCAAGACGAGATCGAACGCAATGCCAAGGCGGTTCTCATGCTCGCCGCCGGCGAATTGGTGAATGCCGATCAAGCGTCGGCCGGTGGAGCGCAGGCGCTTCTCGACCGCACCGCGCGCGAAGGCGCCGTCAGCCGCGCCAACGTACTGGCCGTCACCGACAGCGGCTTCAAGGTCGTCGCCATCACGGGGCAGTCATCCGACTGGCTCGGCCGGCCGCTCGACCGCATCGTTTCGGGCGGACAGCCGCTTTTCCTTTTCGGCGACCGCGCCGGCGTCATGAAGGTGAGGATCGACGGGCAGGACTGGTACGCGGCGGTAAACCTGAAGGAAGGCAATGCCGGCGCGGTAGCTGCCTTCATTCCCAGCGACGCGGTATTTGCGGAATGGCGCAATACCGCCTCGCTCGACGTCACCATGTTCGTGCTGACCGCCAGCGTGCTGATGGTCATCCTCTACGCTTATTTCAGCCAGGTGGCGCGCGCAGAGGCGGCGGACCGCTTCTACATCGAAGCCCATGAACGCATCGACATGGCGCTGGTGCGGGGCCGCTGCGGCCTGTGGGACTGGGACATGGCGCGCGGCAAGATGTTCTGGTCGCGCTCAATGTACGACATGCTCGGCTACGAGCCATGCGAGGCGATGCTTTCATTCGGCGAGGTCGATGAAATCATCCATCCCGAGGATGGCGACCTGTTCGACCTCGCCAAGCGGATCGTCGCGCGCGAAATCGATCACATCGACCAGGTATTCCGGATGCGCCACGCGGACGGACAATGGGTGTGGATGCGCGCCCGCGCCCAGGTCGTCGACCCGGACGCGCCGGAGGTCCAGCTGATCGGCATCGCCGTCGACGTTACCGAGCAACGCCATCTGGCGCTGCGCTCGGAAGCGGCGGACCTCAGGCTGCGCACGGCGATCGAAAACATCAACGAATCCTTCGTGCTGTGGGATTCGTCCAAGAACCTCATCATGTGCAATTCCAAGTACCAGCAGGATAACGGCCTGTCTGACCGCGACGTGATGCCCGGCACCGCCCGCTCGGTTCTGGAAGAAAAGATGGCCGCATTCGCCTCCGAGCGCCGGCTGGCCAACGCAAACGGGCCGGGCGGCGGCGTGACCTACGAACGCCAGCTGGCGGACGGCCGCTGGCTACAGGTCAACGAACTGCGCACGAGGGACAGCGGCATGGTTTCCGTCGGTTCCGACATCACGCAGATCAAGCAGCATCAGGAGAAGCTGGTGGACAGCGAGCGCCGCCTGATGGCGACCATCCACGATCTCAGCTTGGCGCGCCGTTCAGAAGAGGAGCGTTCGCGCGAACTGGTGGAACTAAACCGGAAATACATGAAGGAAAAGGAGCGCGCCGAGGCGGCCAACCAGGCCAAATCCGAATTCCTCGCCAACATGTCGCATGAGCTGCGTACGCCGCTCAACGCCATCATCGGCTTCTCGGAGCTGATGGAGCAGGCGCTTTTCGGCCCGCTCGGCTCGGATCGCTATGAGGAATATGCCACCGACATCAATTCGAGCGGCAAATATCTGCTGGGCGTCATCAACGATATTCTCGACATGTCGAAGATCGAGGCCGGACAGTTCTCCATGGACAGCGAGGAGATCGATCTTTGCCCGCTGATCCGCGAAACGGTTCGCGTCGTTTCGTTGCAGGCGGCGGAGAAATCGATCACCGTCGAGACGAGTATCGCCGATGCCATGACGCTGGTTGCGGACCGGCGCGCGATCAAGCAGATCGTCATCAACCTTCTGTCGAACGCGGTGAAGTTCACCGGCCAGGGCGGACACATCATGGTGCGGGCGCGCAACGCTTCCGGCGCGTTGACGCTGACCATCGAGGACAATGGCTGCGGTATCCCGAAAAGCGCGCTGGGCAAGCTTGGACGGCCGTTCGAACAGGTGCAAAACCAGTTCTCCAAGAACCATGCCGGCTCGGGGCTTGGCCTGGCCATTTCGCGCTCGCTGGCGGAGCTGCATGGCGGCGCGTTGAAAATCCGCTCGACCGAGGGAGCCGGCACGATCGTCTCGGTGCGTATCCCGATCCGCAAGCCTTCGCGCAGCCTAAAGGTGGCGGCCTGATTTCTTCCCGGGTGCGGCGAGCAGCCCGTTGAAATGTTTGCGGACCAGCTTTGACGTGTCCTTCAAATGGGCTTCGAGTACGCTGAAATCCGGCAGGTCGGTGACGGCCAGCAGCAGGTCGGACAGGCCGGGCGGAACGTCGTCGCGGTCGAAGTCGCCGGTCAGGCAAAGCCGCATCATCTGGGTCAGCGCCAGATAAAGGGCATAGGCGTCGCCAAGTTCGCGCCGTGTTTGGGCATCCGCGAAATCCGGCGCCAGGCGTGCCAATATCTGCGATGTAGCCGTCGTCCGTTCGGCCCCTTCGATCTTTCCGGTTATGACGGCGACCTGCGCGATGAATTCCAGATCGATCAGCCCGCCGGGAATAAGCTTGATATCCCACAGATCGCGCGGCGGCTTTTCCTCGTCGATCGTGGCGCGCATCTCGAAAGCATCGGCCATGATCTTTTTGTCGTCGCCCGGCAGGGCAAGCACGGCGGCAACCTCGTTTTCGATGGCCTTGCGCAGGACGGCATCGCCGGCGATGGTGCGGGCGCGCGACAGCGCCATATGCTCCCACGTCCAGGCTTCGGTGCGCTGATATTTGCTGAAGGCATCGATATGCGTGGCCACCGGTCCCTTGTTGCCGGAAGGGCGCAGGCGCAGGTCGAGTTCGTAAAGAACGCCCTCGGCGGTCGGCGCGGAGACGGCCGCGATGAGGCGCTGGGTCAGGCGGCTGAAATACTGGGAAGGAGCCAACGGCTTGTCGCCGTCCGACTCTTCGGCCTCCGGCTCGTGATCGTAGAGCAGGATCAGGTCGACATCGGAACCGGCGGTCAATTCGCGGCTGCCGAGCTTGCCCATGCCCAACAGGGCAACCTTGCCACCGGCAATATGGCCATGCCTGACGGCGAATTCCGCCATTACGGCATCAAGGGCGGCGCCGACCGTCAGGTCGGCAAGGTCGGAAAACGCCCTGCCCGCCCGCGCCGGGTCGATTGCGCCGGCCAGCAACCGCACGCCGATCAGGAATTTCTGTTCCGAAGCGAAGATGCGCAGCCGGTCGAGTTTTTCCTCATAAAGCCGGTCGCCCTCCAGGAAAGCGGCGAGCCGCACCGAAAGATAGTCGCGGTCCGGCAAATCCTTGAGCAGGCCTGGATCGAGCAGGCCATCGAACACATGCGGCTGGCGGGTGATGATCGCAGCAAGGCGGGGGGCAGCGCCCATGATCGTCGCCAACAGCCTGAGCAATGCCGGATTGGACTGGAGCAGCGAGAAAAGCTGGACGCCGGCGGGAAGCCCGGCCAGCAATTCGTCGAACCGCATCAACGCTTCGTCGGCGCGACGCGTCTTGCCGAAGGCTTGAAGCAGGGCCGGAGTGAGTTCGGTCAGCCGTTCGCGGGCTTCCGCCGAGCGGGTGACCCGGTAGCGGCCGAAATGCCAGCTGCGGATGACGCGGCAGATATCGCTTGCCCTCTGGAAGCCCAGGCCATTCAGGGTTTGCAGCGTATCCGGATCGTCGACATCGCCGGTGAAGACCAGATTGCCGATGCCTGCGGAAAGCTCCGGCGCGGTTTCGAACAGGGCCGCATAGTGCCGCTCCACCTCGTGGAGCGCCTCCCTGAATTCGGCGGAAAAGGTTTTGGCATCCGCGAACCCAAGCATAAGGGCGATGCGTTTCAGCCCCTCGTCATCGTCGGGCAGCATGTGGGTCTGTTCGTCGGCGACCATCTGGATGGCGTGTTCGACACGGCGCAGGAACCAATATTGGCGCGCCAGCGTGTCGCGCGCTTCGGCCGTTATCCAGCCGCGCGCGGCAAGTTCGCCCAGCATCGGCACGGTTTCGCGGCCACGCAGTTCCGGGAACCGGCCGCCGGCGATAAGCTGCTGGGTCTGGACGAAAAATTCGATTTCGCGGATGCCGCCGCGACCCAGCTTGACGTTATGGCCCTTCACCGCGATTTCGCCATGGCCCTTGTGGGCGTGAATCTGGCGCTTGATCGAATGCACGTCGGCGATGGCCGCATAGTCCATATATTTGCGCCAGATATAGGGCTGAAGTTCCTTCAGGAAGGCTGCGCCGGCCACCAGGTCTCCGGCTACCGGGCGTGCCTTGATCATGGCGGCGCGCTCCCAGTTCTGGCCACGCCCTTCATAGTAGTTGAGCGCCGCCTCGACCGGGATCGCTAAGGGCGTGGACCCCGGATCGGGGCGGAGGCGCAAATCCGTGCGGAACACGTAACCATGTTCGGTGCGGTCATGCAGGATACGGACCAGCCGCCGGGTCAGCCTCGAAAACATATCGGTGGCATCAAGCGGGTCGATGATTGCGGGGGCCTGGGGATCGAAGAAGACTACGAGGTCGATGTCGGACGAGAAATTCAGCTCGCAGGCGCCAAGCTTGCCCATGCCAAGCAATATCCAGCCCGACTTTTCCGCTGGCCTGTCCAGTTCGGCAAGCTTGAGCTTGCCCTGCCGATGCGCGTCGCGGAGCAGAAAATCGACCGCAGAGCGCACGCACGCCTCGGCAAGCGCGCTCAACCGCCGCACGGTGACGGCGGTTTCGGCCAGGCCGGCCAGATCGGCCAGCGCGATCAGGAAATGCGCCTCGGCCTTGCGGCTGCGCAGTTCCATCATGATGACGGCTTCCGTGACGCCTTCCCCATCCGCGAGTTTGGCGATGCCGGAGAGGATGGCGTCGAGCCTCGCTTCGACCGATCCGTCGAAAAGAGCGTCGAGCATCTGCGGACGGCGGCGGGCGAGATCGCGAAGGAAGGGCGAGCAATCGAACGCGGCGGCAAGAAAAGCGGAAGCCTTGCCCTTGCCACCCAGCAGTTTCGCCAGCCGGGGAAGGCCCTCCTCCATGGCCACGCCGGCGAGGTCTGCCAATTCGCGCGCCGCGCGGGCATCGTCCAACGGCTTCAGCTTTGTTACGGGATCAAGATGCCAACCACTTTGCCCAACGCTTGCCGCCGCCATCAATGATCCGTTCGTTCGGGGAAACTCATGATGACGGATAATCCGGGATTGCCCGACACCAGGTCAAGCCTGCCGCCGTGAAACTTCATGATTGCGTTGGCGAGGCTCAAGCCCAACCCTGAACCCGGCTGCGAGCGGCTTTTTTCCAGCCGAACGAAGCGTTCGGTGACACGGGCACGGTCGGTATCGTCGGGGATGCCCTGCCCATTGTCGGCCACCGTCAGCACGACATGGCCGTCCTTGCGTTCGAGGGAAACGCGCACCGCCGGTGCTGTGGTAGCGTCGGTCGAATATTTTATCGCGTTGTCCACGACGTTGGACAGCGCCTGGCCGATCAGTTCACGGTTGCCGTCGACGGCCATCGGCTCGGGGATATCGGCTTCCAGCGTGACGCCCGCTTCCTCGGCCACCGGCTCATACAGTTCGACGACATCGCTGACGGCCGCCGCCAGATCGACCCTGACCGTGCTTTCCGACGAATAACCCGCCTCCAGCCGCGAGATCATCAAAATGGCGTTGAACGTCTTGATGAGATGGTCCGATTCCGCAATCGTGCGCTCAAGCGCCCCGCGGTAGTCGGCGACCTTGTGCTTGCCGGAAAGGGCTGCTTCGGCGCGATTGCGCAGCCGGGTCAGCGGGGTCTTCAGGTCGTGGGCGATATTGTCGGAGACCTGCTTCAGCCCTTCGTTGAGCGCCGCGATCCTGGCCAGCATGGTGTTCAGATTTTCGGAGAGGCGGTCGAATTCGTCACCGGCGCCGGTCACCGGAAGGCGGCCCGCCAGATCGCCGCCCATGATGCGGCGGCTGGCTTCGGAAACGCTGTCGATGCGCTTCAACGCGGCACG
This sequence comes from Mesorhizobium sp., assembly GCA_036500025.1. GTDB lineage: Bacteria > Pseudomonadota > Alphaproteobacteria > Rhizobiales > Rhizobiaceae > Mesorhizobium. Next base: position 8,232 of record DASYCS010000219.1, read on the forward strand.
CCCGACAAAGAACCAGATCAGGATGCCGCCAAGGCCCATCATGCCGAGCGCCAGCATCAACGCGCGGCGAATGACGGCGCGGAAACGCTCCGGCTCGCCGAGGTCGCGCCCGACCAGCATGATCATCTGGTTAGGCAGCCTCAGCACCAGCGCGATGGCGTTATGGCCCGTTTCGCCCTCCGCCCGCGCAGCGCCGCTGTCGGGCGCGGCATTGCGCTGCCTGTCCAGTTCGCCTTCGCCGAAACGCTGGTAGGAGAACGGGCTGGTAGTCCAGCCTTCGGTTTCCAGCACGCCCGGCTCCAGGCTCTGCACATTGCCGGTAAGGATTTGGCCGCTGGCTTCGGCGATCAGATAGAGATTGGCGCCGGGTTGGCGCGACCGCTGCTCGACCACCCGCACAAGCGTCGGCAGCCCGCCGCGCTGGTAGGCACGGGCGAGGCCCAACACTTCGTCGTTGATGGTGTCCTGCGTTTGCCCCGTCAGCATGCGGGCCGACAGCGAGGTCATGTAGAAAACCAGCAGAACCGCGCAAAGCGCAAACAGCAGCAGGTAAAGCGCGGAAAGCCGCGCCGCCGTCGTCTTCATGATGGCGGGAACGGACAGCGCCATTCCGCGTCAGGCGCCCTTCAGCATATAACCGGCACCCCGGACCGTGTGCAGGATGGGCTTGTCGAAGCCCTTCTCGATCTTGCCGCGCAGCCGCGATACGTGAACGTCGATGACGTTGGTCTGCGGGTCGAAATGATAATCCCAGACATTTTCGAGCAGCATGGTGCGGGTCACCACCTGCCCGGCATGGCGCATCAGATATTCCAGCAACCGGAATTCGCGCGGCTGAAGCGTTATGTCCTGCCCCATGCGCTTGACCGAATGGGAGAGCCGGTCAAGCTCAAGGTCGCCGACGCGGTAGACGGTTTCGCTTTCCTTGGCGCTCGCGCGGCGGTTCAGCACCTCGACGCGCGCAAGAAGCTCCGAAAAGGCGTAGGGCTTGGTCAGGTAGTCGTCGCCGCCGGCGCGCAGGCCGGTCACGCGGTCGTCCACCTCGCCCAGCGCCGACAAGATAAGCACGGGCGTGGTATTGCCGCGCGAGCGCAATCCCGCGATGACGGAAAGGCCATCGCGGCGCGGCATCATGCGGTCCACCACCATGACGTCGTAGTCGCCCGCATCGGCCAGCGCGAAGCCCGTCTCGCCGTCACCGGCGACATGCGTGGTATGCCCGGCTTCGGTGAAAGCCTTCTGGAGATAGTCGGCAGCCTCGCGGTCATCTTCCATGACGAGAATCTTCATGGCGTCGTTATAACCCATTCCGACCGATCGAGATGCCGACATCTGAATTGACCTCAACGTTTATGCGGCAGCGGGCGATGGGACCCGCTGCCGCCGAAACCGCGCGCTATTACGATTTACTGAAGCGTTCGGTTCCGTCTTTCCCGCGCGGCTTTTCGGGGGTGTTTGAAACGCCGCGCGGGAAACCGGCCGTCGCTCAGCTTCCGGCAACCGGCAGAGCGACAAAGCGGTTGTTTTTGTCATGCGTCAGCTGGACCAGCACCGACTTGCGGCCGGCCTTGGCGGCATCGGCAATCGCCTTGGAAACCTGCTGGGTGTCGTTCACCTCGGTCGAGTTGACGGCGACAATGATGTCGCCTGCCTGGATGCCACGGTCCGATGCCGAGCTGTCGGGATCGACATCGGTAACGACCAGCCCCTTGCCGTCATCGGATTTGGTGACGGTCAGGCCGAGATCGGCAAGCGTATCGGGCTTGGCCGGTTCTTCCTGCTGCTCATCCGCCGACGCCTGCTTGTCGGCGTTCGGCAATTTGCCGAGTTCGAACTTCACCGTATCGGCCTTGCCGTCGCGCCAGATGCCAAGCTCGACTGCCTTTCCGGGCGCTTCGCCGGCGATGAGGCGGGCGAGTTCCTTGGGCGAATCGACATCCTTGCCATCGACCTGCGTGATGACATCGCCGGCGACCACGCCAGCCTTCTTGGCCGGACCGTCATCCTGCGCGCTGGCGACAAGCGCGCCCTTTTCGGACTTCAGGCCGAGCGATTCGGCAATTTCGGACGTGACCGGCTGGATTTCGACACCGAGCCAGCCGCGCTGCACCGAGCCGCTTTTCATCAGCGATGCGACAACTTCCTTGGCGGTCGATGCCGGAATGTCGAAGGCGATGCCGACATTGCCGCCCGATGGCGAGAAGATCGCCGTATTGATGCCGATGACTTCGCCGTTCAGGTTGAAGGTCGGGCCGCCGGAATTGCCGCGGTTGACCGACGCGTCGATCTGGATGAAGTCGTCATAGGGGCCAGCGCCGATATCGCGGCCGCGTGCGGAGATGATGCCAGCGGTTACCGTTCCGCCGAGGCCGAACGGATTGCCCACAGCGACCACCCAGTCGCCGACGCGGGCCTTGGCGTCGTCGCCGAAGGCGACATAGGTAAACTTCTGGTCGCTATCGACCTTCAGCACGGCAAGATCGGTGCGCGGATCGGTGCCGACTAGTTTGGCGTCCAGTTCCTTGCCGTCACTCATGACGACCGTGAAAGCCGTACCTTCGTCGACGACGTGGTTGTTGGTAACCAGATAACCGTCTTCGGAGATGAAGAAACCGGACCCTTGCGCGACGGGACGGGGCTTGTCGTCGCGGTGGCTGCGGTTATGGCGCTTGCCGTCCTGGTCGTGACCGTTCTGGTCGCCAAAGCCACGGAACTGCTTGAAGAACTCGCGCAATTGCGGATTGTCGGGCATGCCGTCCGGTCCGCCCTGGAACATGTCCGAGCCGTCATCGGCAGTCGGCTGCACCTTGGCCTTGACGCGCACGCTGACCACCGCCGGCGAAACGCGCTCGACGACATCCGCGAAGCTTGGAACCTGCGGCGCCTGCACGTGCACGGCATCGGCCAGCACGGGGGCCGTTCCGGTGGTTACGGCGCCGAAGCCGATCGCGCCGGCGATAGCGACGGATGCGACGGTTGCGAGCAGACGTTTTGGGAGGCGGGAGTATGAATTAGGGGCGTCGTTCATGGTCTCTATCCTTCTACCTTGTTCGCGGGATGCGTGGCCTGCACCCTGTGAAGGTAAGAGATAAAGCGCGAGACATTACCGGGCCATTTCCGGGGAATGAAACTTTGGTAATGTTGCGAAGCCGGTCGCTTCACCCCTGGCGCAAAATGGCGTCCAGCCTGGCCTGCTCTTCGCTGGTGAGCGCGGGCGTTTCGGCCCGACGCCTGCGCCCGGCGATAAACATGGCCAACCCGCCAGCCAGCAGCAGGATGATCGGGGTGCCCCACAAAAGCAGGGTGCGAGCGCTCAAACGCGGCTTGAGCAGCACGAACTCGCCATAACGCGAGACGACATAGTCGATCACCTGGGCATTGCTGTCGCCGGCGGTGATCCGCTCGCGCACCAGAACGCGCAGGTCGCGGGCCAGATCGGCATCCGACTCATCGATCGACTGGTTTTGACAGACGAGGCAGCGCAGGCTTTCCGAGATGGTGCGCGCCCGCGCTTCAAGCGCCGGGTTCGCCAGCATCTCGTTCGGCTTCACGGCAAAAGCGCTGCCCGAGAAAGACAGGGCCGTCAACAAAACGAGCCAGACGAGCGCTTTTCTCGCATTCATGGCGCGCTCGCCGCCGGCGTCGCATTCGACTTGGCGAGACGGCGCGACGGTGCGCCGACGCGCAAGCGCCGATCCATCAGGGAGGCTGCGGCGCCCGCCATCATGACCAGCGCACCCAGCCAGATCAGTGTGACCAGCGGCTTCCACCACAGGCGCACCACCACGGAACCATCCGTTCCTTCATCGCCGAGCGAAATATAGAGCTGGCTCAATGCGATCGTCTTGATGCCGGATTCCGTCGTGGTCATCTGGCGGACCGGATAGAACCGCTTGGCGGTGTCGATGGCGCCAATCGTCTTGCCGTCGACGCCGAGCAATTCGAAGCGGGCGCGCTGTTCGGTGTAGTTCGGACCTTTATCCGGGAACAGCCCCGCGAAACGCACCGTATGGCCAGACAATTCCACGGTCTCGCCCGTATGCATGGAAAGTATCTTTTCCGTGCCGAACGACAGCGTGCCGACGAGGCCGAGAACGGTCAGGCCCAATCCCATATGCGCAAACGCCGTGCCGAACATCGAGCGCGGCAGGCCGACAAGACGCCGGAACATGGCCGAGACCGCTACATTGCCGAAGCCCGACTTGACCGCCAGATCGGTGAGGGCACCGAAGATCAACCAGAATGCCAGCCCGACGCCGACGATGGCAAAAGCCGAAGCGCCGTCAATGAAGAACGCGGTTATGATGCTGGCCAGAAGAGCTGCGGCGAATGCCGCCATCAGCCGCTGGGCGACCGCTGCGATGTCGCCGCGCTTCCAGGCAAGCAGCGGCCCGAACGGAACCATGACAAGCAGCGGCACCATCAACGGGCCGAAGGTCAGGTTGAAGAATGGCGGGCCGACCGAAATCTTGTCGGAGGAGACCGCCTCCAGCAGCAATGGATAAAGCGTGCCGATCAGGACGGTCGCGGCGGCGGTCGTCAGGAAAAGGTTGTTCAGCACCAGCGCCCCTTCCCGCGAGATCGGATGGAAGAGGCCGCCCGCCGTCAGCGTGGAGGCGCGCCATGCGAACAGCGCCAGCGATCCGCCAATGAAGAAAATCAGGATGCAGAGGATGAATATGCCCCGCGTTGGATCGGTGGCGAAGGCATGGACGGAGGTCAAAACGCCGGAGCGCACCAGGAAAGTGCCAAGCAGCGACAGTGAAAATGTCAATATGGCGAGCAGCAGCGTCCATATCTTCAGCGCCGAGCGCTTTTCCATGACGATGGCCGAGTGAAGAAGTGCGGTTCCAGACAACCATGGCATGAACGACGCGTTTTCCACCGGGTCCCAGAACCAAAAGCCGCCCCAGCCCAGTTCATAATAAGCCCAGTACGACCCGACGGCGATGCCGCCGGTGAGGAACATCCAGGCAACCAGCGTCCAAGGCCGCACCCAACGCGCCCAGGAGGCGTCGATGCGGCCATCGATTAGCGCCGCCACGGAAAACGAAAAGCAGACTGAAAAGCCTACATAGCCGAGATAGAGCAGCGGAGGATGCACGGCGAGGCCGAAATCCTGAAGGATGGGATTGAGATCGCGCCCCTCGATCGGCGCCGGGTTCAGCCGTGTGAACGGGTTCGACGTTATCAGGATGAACAGGAAGAAGGCGGCCCCGATCAAGCCTTGCACTGCCAGCACGTTGGCCTTGAGCGTTGCCGGCAGATTGGCGCCGAACAGCGCAACCAGCGCGCCGAAGAATGTCAGGATCAGCACCCAAAGCAGCATGGAGCCTTCGTGATTGCCCCAGGCGCCGGTGATCTTGAAGATGAGCGGTTGCAGCGACTGGGAATTTTCCCACACCGTTTGCAGCGAAAAATCAGACACGGCATAGGCCGTGGCCAATGCCGCGAACGAAAGCGCGGTCATGGCAAAGCCGGTCACAGCCACCGGCGCGGCGACCGCCATCATTCGCTGGTTTCCCACGCGTGCGCCGATCAATGGAACGATCGTCTGGACAAGCGCCAGCGCGAAAGCCAGAACCAATGCAAAATGTCCGATTTCAACCATGACGGAAGCGCCTGCCGTTCATTTTTTACTCTCTTGCCAGACGCCCTTGGCTTTCAGGCCATCGGCCACTTCCTTGGGCATATAGCGTTCGTCATGCTTGGCCAGAACGCTGTCGGCAACGAATACGCCGTTTGGTCCGAAAGAACCTTCGGTGATGACGCCCTGCTCTTCGCGGAAAAGATCGGGCAGGATGCCGGTATAGGTCACCTTGACCGATTTTTGCGTGTCGGTCACCGAAAAGGCGACGGTCGCGCCTTGGCCGCGCTGAATGGTGCCCTTTTCGACCAGTCCGCCGAGCCTTATGCGCTGGCGGGGTTGCACGGTGGCGCTTGCGAGGTCGCCCGGCATGTAGAAATAGGAAGCCTTCTGGCCGAGCGCATAGAATGTCAGCCCGGTCGCCGCGGCCAGGAAGGCCAGCCCCCCGATGATCACCGACAGTCTTTTCTGCTTGCGCGTCATCGCCTACTCCGTCGCGGCCAGACCGAGCGAAGCGGCAAAGGCCACCAGGCCCTTCGCTTCGTCGCTGCCGGCTCCAAACGCGGCAACGCCACGGTTGAGAGCATCGCGGGCCTGGGCAGTCTTGCCAAGCACCAGATAGGAGCGAACCAGCCGGTTCCACCCCTCGGCGTCACGGGGATTTTGCCTGAGCTTTTCATCCAGGCCGGCAACCATGGTTTCGATCAAGGCGCTGCGATCCTGCTGCGACATGGAGGATGCGGCATCGACTTGCTGCCTGGATGGGCCGGCTGCCTGATTGCCGGCCGCCTTTCGGTCGCCCAGATCCGCAAGCGCCTGCTGGATGGCGGCGCGCCAGGGTGATTCTTGCGGCAACTTGGCAAGCACTGCCTGCAACTGCGCCATCGCTTCGCCGTTGCGGCCTTCCTGCGACATGGAAAGGGCCAAATAGAAGCCTGCCTTGGCATTGGCGGGATCAAGCTTGAGGGCGGCCTCGAACGCGGCCTGAGCATCGGTCGAAACGACGCCGCCCGCGGCGTTGGCAATGGCCTCGCCCAACCCTGCCTGACGCGCGGCACTGTCGCCGTCGAGCCGGATGGCGTTGCGATAAGCGTTGATGGCATCGGGAAAGCGCTGCATGCGCAGATAGATCGGCGCCACCACATCCCATCCCCTGCCGTCCGAAGGATTGGTGGCGAGATGCGCTTCGGCGCGGGCCACCAGTTCGTCCACCGAACTATCGGCCGGATTTTTCGCCAGCCTTTCAGCCAGCGGTTGCGACGGAAGATCGGGCGAGCCCAGTTTCGCGTAGACGCCCCAGCTGACCAACGGGACCGCCAGCACGGCGGCCATCGCCACCCAGCGCATGGCGCGCGAGGACCCCGCTGTCGCCGGCTGTGACGGCGCATTGTCCAGCCGCAGGATACGCCGTGCGATTTCAGCGCGAGCCTGATCGGCCTGCGAGGCGTGGATCATGCCGCGGGCAACATCACGGTCGAG
>DASYCS010000220.1:0-5986 GCA_036500025.1 Mesorhizobium sp.
CCGCCATTCCCGCCGTGAAACCGGCACCGTCGGTGGACGATGCCGTAGACGATACCGCCGAAGACAAGGCCGACAGCGCGCCTGCCGGGCCATCCAGCGACGCCAAGGCGGCGCAAGGCCATATCGTGCACGGCGTCACCATGCGGGCCGCTCCTAAAAAGGGCGCTGCGGCGATGACGACGATCCCCGCGAAAACCGCCGTGCAGGTGTTGAACTGCGCCCAATGGTGCCAGGTCGTCTATAATGGCAAGCGCGGCTGGGTCTATAAAAGCTTCGTCACCCGCGACTGACAAAACGGCGCAGCAGTTGCCGCCGGCTGTTTCCCGCCTCGACCGTCCCGTTGAAGACCATTTCTTGTTTCAAGCCTATGGCTTTGCCCGCTTCGTTCATATCGGCGTCACCGGGTGCAGCTATCGATGCGGGTTGGCGCCGGGCTGGCAAGCCTGGCGATACCCGCTGAAGACGCCATCGACACCCATCGGCCAACACCAGACGCATCTTGCGCAACTGTCACTGAAAGGTGCGACGCCGTGCTCGATTTCCCCTTTGGCTTCGACAACGGACCGCTTTATGTTGCGGCGGCGACGAACAGCGGGGATCGTTGGGCACATGAGCGCTCCCATGCTGGACCAGCGACGCCGTGAATGCTGTGACACCATGGCACTGGTCAATCTAAATCGATTAGATTATAGCAACCCGGTAAAGATTGCCGGCGTCAGAACGGACAGACAATGACAAGCCAGATCATCCCCGTGGATCCTTTCGACTTCATCATTTTCGGCGGCACCGGCGATCTTGCGGAACGCAAGCTGCTGCCGTCGCTGTATTATCGCCAGTGCGACCAGCAGTTTTCCGAACCGACGCGCATTATCGGCACGTCGCGCTCGAAAATGTCCGACGATGAATTTCGCGCTTTCGCCAAGAAGGCGATTTCCGAGCATGTCGCCAAGGCGGATATCGACGCCAAGGAGCTGACGAAGTTCGTGAACCGCCTCAGCTATGTCGCCGCCGACGCCATCAGCGGGGCCGGATTCGAGCAACTCAAAAAGGAAATCGGCGACAGCGACCACATCCGCGCCTTCTACCTCGCGGTTTCGCCCGCTTTGTTCGGTGAAATTTCGCACAAGCTCAAAGAGCACGACATGATCACGCCCAAGTCGCGGATCGTGGTGGAAAAGCCGATCGGGCGCGACCTCGATTCGGCGCGGGCGCTCAACGACCAGATCGGCAGCGACTTTCACGAAAGCCAGATCTTCCGCATCGATCATTATCTCGGCAAGGAGACGGTGCAAAACCTGATGGCGCTGCGCTTTGCCAATGCGCTGTACGAGCCTTTGTGGAACTCGGCCCATATCGACCATGTGCAGATCACGGTTGCCGAAACCGTTGGGCTGGAGGATCGCGTCACCTATTACGACAAGGCGGGCGCGCTGCGCGACATGGTGCAGAACCATATCATGCAGCTGGTCTGCCTCGTCGCCATGGAAGCGCCTTCCTCGCTGGATGCCGATGCTTTGCGCGACGAGAAATTGAAGGTGCTGCGAGCACTGAAGCGTATCAACGGCACCGAAGCGCCCAAGCATACGGTGCGCGGGCAATACCGCGCCGGCGCTTCGGCGGGCGGCCCGGTGGAAGGCTATGTCGAGGAGTTGGGCAATGCCAGCGACACCGAAACCTTCGTCGCCATCAAGGCCGAGATCGCCAACTGGCGCTGGGCAGGCGTACCGTTCTACCTGCGCACCGGCAAGCGGCTGGCCAGCCGCGTTTCCGAGATCGTCATCGAGTTCAAGCCGATCCCGCATTCGATCTTCGAGGGCGAGGCGGCGGGACCGATCTTCCCCAACCAGTTGGTCATCCGGTTGCAACCGGACGAAGGCGTCAAGCAGTTCATCATGATCAAGGATCCGGGTCCGGGCGGCATGCGGCTGCGCCAGATACCGCTCGACATGAGCTTTGCGCAGTCGTTTAAGGGGCGTTCGCCGGACGCCTATGAGCGGCTCATCATGGATGTCATCCGCGGCAACCAGACGCTGTTCATGCGCCGCGACGAGGTCGAGGCCGCGTGGAAATGGATCGACCCGATCCAGAACGCCTGGGCGAATGCGCGTCAGGAAGTTCAAGGCTATACGGCCGGCACCTGGGGTCCATCGGCCTCCATCGCGCTGATCGAGCGCGATGGCCGCACCTGGCACGAAAGCAACTAATGGCGACCAGAAACTACCACCGGCACGATTTTTCGACGCGCGACGAACTGGCGGCGGCTCTGGCCGCCTGCGTCGGCGGCATATTGGGCGACGAGATCGCCGCCGCGCAGGCGGCCAGCATCGCGGTGTCCGGCGGCTCGACGCCCGCCCGCTTCTTCGAGGTGCTGTCGAATGTCGAGCTGGACTGGAAAAGCGTCAACGTCACGCTGATCGATGAACGCTACGTGCCCGACACCGAGCCGCGCTCCAATGCAGGGCTGGTGAAGGCCAACCTGCTCCAAAACAGGGCGGCCGGGGCCAATTTCCTGCCGCTCTACCAAAGCGGCGATGCGGGAGCCGACATGAAGGAGGCCTCGCGCTTCCTGTCCACCTTCTTCAATCCGCCCGACGTCGCCATTCTCGGCATGGGCAATGACGGCCACACCGCGTCCTTCTTCCCGGATGCGGTGGAGCTGGAGAAACTGCTGGACCCGCAAGGCACGCACGAGATCGCCAGCGTGCATGCGCAAAGTGCCGGCGAACTGCGGCTGACGCTGACCTTGCCGCTGATCGCGCGCGCGCGCTTCATCGCGCTCCACATCGAGGGCGAGGAAAAACAGGCAGCGCTTGAAAAGGCGCTGTCGCCCGGCTCCACGTTGCCGATCCGACGCATGATCGACGCGGCGAAAACCCCAGTGGAAATCTTCTGGGCGCCTTGAGCCGGACAATCAAGGACGGACGCCATGACCGCCAGACGCGACATCGAAGCCATCACCGAGCGCATCCGCGAGCGTTCGCGCATCAGCCGTGAAACCTATCTGGGGCGGATCGCGGAAGCATCGGGACGCGCCGCCAATCGCGGTATGCTCGCCTGCGGCAACCTCGCCCATGGCTTTGCCGTATGCAGCCCTTCGGAGAAGATCGCGCTCAGCGGCGACACCGTTCCCAACCTCGGCATCGTCACCTCCTATAACGACATGCTTTCGGCGCACCAGCCGTTCGAAACCTATCCGGCGCTGATCAAGGAGGCGGCGAAAGAGGCAGGCGGCATCGCGCAGGTGGCGGGCGGCGTGCCGGCCATGTGCGACGGCGTCACCCAGGGCCAGCCCGGCATGGAGCTCTCGCTGTTTTCGCGTGACGTGATCGCTATGGCGGCGGCGATCGGCCTGTCGCACAACATGTTCGACGCGGCCGCCTTCCTCGGCGTCTGCGACAAGATCGTGCCCGGATTGGCGATCGCGGCATTGTCGTTCGGCCATTTGCCGGCGGTGTTCATTCCGGCCGGTCCGATGACCTCCGGCCTGCCCAACGACGAGAAGGCCAGGGTGCGCCAGCTTTATGCGGAGGGCAAGGTGGGGCGCGCCGAACTGCTGGCGGCGGAGGCGAAGTCCTATCACGGGCCGGGCACCTGCACGTTCTACGGCACCGCCAATTCGAACCAGATGCTGATGGAGATCATGGGCCTGCATATGCCGGGCGCTTCCTTCGTCAATCCGGGCACCAGGCTGCGCGACGCGCTGACCCGCGAAGCGACCAGGCGCGCGCTGGCCATCACCGCGCTGGGCAACGCCTATACGCCGGTCGGGCGCATGATCGACGAGCGCTCGGTCGTCAATGGCGTCGTCGGCCTGCATGCCACCGGCGGTTCGACCAACCACACCATCCATTTGATCGCTATTGCGGCGGCAGCCGGCATCAAGCTGACATGGCAGGATATTTCCGACCTGTCGGAAGCGGTGCCGCTTCTGGCGCGTATCTATCCGAACGGACTTGCCGACGTGAACCATTTCCAGGCAGCCGGCGGCATGGGTTTCCTGATCCGCGAACTGCTCGATGCGGGCCTGTTGCATGAGGATGTGCAGACCGTGTGGGGCGAAGGCCTGCGCCCCTACGCGATAGAGGCGACGCTTGGCGCGGACGGCTCCGTCGAGCGCGCGCCCGCGCCCCGGCAGAGCGGCGACGAAAAGGTGCTGGCCCCCTACGCCAAAGCCTTCCAGCCGAGCGGCGGGCTGAAGGTGCTTTCCGGCAATTTCGGCCACGCCATCATCAAGACTTCGGCTGTCAAGCCGGAGCGGCGGCTGATCGAAGCCCCGGCAAGGGTGTTCGACAGCCAGCATGCGCTGAACGACGCCTTCAAGGCTGGCAGCCTTACCGGCGATTTCATCGCCGTCATCCGCTTCCAGGGGCCGAAGGCCAATGGCATGCCGGAACTGCACAAGCTGACCACCGTGCTCGGTGTGCTGCAAGATCGCGGCCAGAAGGTCGCGCTGGTGACGGACGGGCGCATGTCGGGCGCCAGCGGCAAAGTGCCGGCGGCGATCCATGTGACGCCGGAAGCGCTGGAAGGCGGGCCGATCGGCAAGGTGCGGGATGGCGATATCGTGCGTCTCGACGCAGAGATGGGAACGCTGGAAATCCTGGTGCCGGCAGGCGATCTGGCGTTGCGCCCGGCCGCCACGGCCGATCTCAGCGCCAACGAGTTCGGTTTTGGCCGCGAACTGTTCGCCGGCTTCCGCGCCTTGGTAACGCGCGCCGACCAGGGCGCAGCCGCGTTCGGAAACGCCTGACGCACGCGCCTTTTCCCGCCGGGTCGGAAAGGCGGCGGAACCGCCTCTCGGCTGCCGACCCTATTGAATCGTGACCTCGGTGCGCTCGCCGGCATGAACGGTGGCGGTTTTCTCGCTCGGCGCGCCGCCGCCCGATTTTTCGACGACGATGGCATAATCGCCGGCGAGGACGGCGGGCTGGAATTTCTCGTCATAGGCATAGCCGACCGACTTGCGCTTGCCATCGGCGTCCTTCCCGAAAATCTCGATCCGGTTGGCGCCCGGCGCATCGATCGAAAGCACGCCGGCATCGACCGCTACCTTCAGGGCCCGTTCCTCGCCGACCTTGACGGTGAACGGCTGTTCGGCAACCGCAAGGTCCACCGTCGCCTGGATGACGTAATCGCCGGCCGCCAGATCGAACTTGCTGTCAGAACCGTAGCCGTAGCCGACCTGCTCGCGCGTGCCGTCGCCGGTCTTTTCAGCCTTGAACACCTTGAAGCCAACGCCCGAACTATCGGCCTTTTCGCCGCCCGCGACGTAATAGGCATTGGCGACCACATGGCCGACGCCGACGACGATGTCCTTTTCCAGCGTCTGGCCGGCGGTTAGTTGGACGGTATCATCGACCGAAGCGCTGCCAAGCGTCACCGTGATCTTCTGCTCACCGGCCGGCACGACGAGGCTGGTCTCGCCATAGCGGGTCGTTGGAATGTCGGCGCCCGGATAGGTGACGGTGACCGCCGCGCCACCTGCCATGTCGCCGCCGGCGCTGGTGCGCGGGCGCAGCCTGAGCGTGCCGGCGTTCAGCACCAGGTTCGGCCTGTAGACCTGGCCGGCCTCGACCTTGAGCGGCTGTTCGGCCTTCGCTTCGCCGTCGCGGGCGACAAGGATGTAATCGCCCGGCTCCAGATTGCCTTGATAGGCTCCGTATTCGGTGGCGATCGATGCGCCTCGCGCGCCGTTGGCGGCGGCCTTGTATATTTCCCAGGCATTGCCTTGCGTAATCGGCGCGCCGTCCTGCGCCAACGTCACGGTCGGGATGAAATTGAATTCAGGCCTGGCCGTTTCGGCGGCTGACGGCGCTGCCGTTTCCGGCGCGGCCTGCGCAGAGGGCGCAGAGGTTGCCTGCGCCGCAGGCGTTGCAGCGACGCTTTCAACCAAGGCCGCCTGAAGCGCCTTGGCGTCGGATGCCTCGATATATTTGCCGCCGGTGCTCTGCGCGAGGCAGGCGACCTGTTTTCCGTCCTGCGCCGA
>DASYCS010000221.1:0-8682 GCA_036500025.1 Mesorhizobium sp.
GCTCTTGCCCGGCACATAGGCTTCGATGTCCATGATGCCCGCGCGCGGTTGCGGGCGTTGCCGATCCTGTGCCGTGGTCATCGTGCCGGTTCCATGCTTCAAAATCCAGAAGACGCTGCGGAAATACAAGCCACGACCGGCAATGTCGAGTGCCAAGCAATGGCGCGGCCCCGGCAACCGTTGACGCGGCGCATCGCCGGGCATAGATAGAAGCCGTTCCGTGGTGATTTGGCCGGTCGGCTTGCAGCCACGTTAAAGAAGTCGCTAAAAAGGCCGAGGATGACAAGTTCGTTCAGACCGGTCGCGATTTTCGCCGCCGGTTTTTTTGTTTTAAGCCGGTCTTTTTTGAGCCTGACCGTTCTGGAGGCCGGTCTTTTTTGGAGCTTGTCAGATGCCGATCAAGATTCCCGATCAGCTGCCCGCCCACGATATTCTCGCCCACGAGGGCGTCTCCGTGATGGATGAGCGCACCGCGCTGCGCCAGGATATCCGTCCGCTTCAGATCGGCCTGCTGAACCTGATGCCAAACAAGATCCGCACGGAAACGCAGTTCGCCCGCCTCATCGGCGCCACCCCGCTACAGGTGGAGCTGACGCTGATCCGCATCGGCAACCACAAGGCCAAGAACACCTCCGAGGAGCACCTGATCTCCTTCTACCGGACCTGGGAGGAAGTGCGGCACCGCAAGTTCGACGGCTTCATCGTCACCGGCGCGCCGATCGAGCTCTTGCCGTTCGAGGAAGTCACCTATTGGCGCGAGCTGAAGCAGATCTTCGACTGGACGACGACCAATGTCCATTCCTCGTTCTTCATTTGCTGGGGGGCGATGGCCGCCGCCTGGCATTTCCATCAAATCCCGAAATACACGCTCGAAACCAAGGCGTTCGGTGTTTTCCGCCACCGCAACAATGCACCCGCCTCGCCTTATCTTGCCGGCTTCTCCGACGATTTCGCTATTCCGGTTTCGCGCTGGACGGAGGTGCGCGGCAGCGACTTTCCCGCCCGTTGCGGGCTGGACCTGCTGATGGAGTCCGACAAGACCGGCCCCTGCCTGCTGGCCGAGCCTGCCGGCAACCGCCTCTATATGTTCAACCACATCGAATATGATTCGACGTCGCTGAAGGAAGAATACGACCGCGATATCGCCACCGGAACGCCGGTGGCGGTGCCGCTCGGCTACTATCCCGACGACGATCCGGCGCGCCCGCCGCTGAACCGCTGGCGCTCGCACGCCCATCTGCTGTTCGGCAACTGGATCAACCAGGTCTATCAGACCACGCCGTATAATCTCGAAGATGTCGGCCCCGGCCCCGCGTCGGCCGAGACCTGAAAGACAACGGGCCGGGGCTGCTTCCCCGCCCGCTATTTCGCTTTCCCGGCCGGCCTCTTTTCCCGGCCGGCTATTTCGCTTTCACGGCTACGGCTTTTTGCGGCGGCGGCTCGATGGCGCCGGTGCGGATATGCGGCGCCTGCAACGCCTTGCCCTCGGCGTCTTTAGCGATGGCGAAGCTGCGCGGGAAGAAATCGAGATTATGCTGCCCGCGCCCGATATTCAGGATCGCGGCCTTGGAAAGATGCTTGTCCAGCAGAGCCAGTACGCGCCTGGTGGTCGCGCCATCGAAGGTGTCGAGCGCCTCGTCGATGACCACCCAATCGGGTTTGCGGAGCGCCAGCGCGGCGAAGGCCAGCAGCCTTTGCTCGTCGTCGTTGAGTTCCTGGTCCCAGCGCGCCGGCCGTCCAAGCGACCCGGCCAGCCGCTTCAGCCCGACCTCTTCCAGCACGGCCTCCAGCTTCGCCTCGTCCACCTTGAAGGTGTCGCCTTGTCCGCCGCCGGTCAGCACGTCGCGCAACGTGCCGGAGGCCAGATAGGGCGTGCGCGGCATGAAGACGGGGATCGCTCCCGCCGGCATGCCGATGCGTCCGCTGCCCCACGGCCACAGGCCAGCAATGGCGCGGAAGAACAGCGTCTTGCCGGCGCTGGCATCGCCCGTCACCATCACCCGCTCGCCCGGCCCGATTGAAACATGCGCCTCCGGCAGCTTGGTGCAGCCGCTCGGCGAAACGATCTCCAGCCCGTCGAACGTCATGCGCGCATCCTCGTTCTGGGCCATCTCGATGCGCTGCTCGGTGCCGTGCAGCACATCCGTTTCCAGCAGCGCCAGCCGAAAGTCGGCGACGCGCATCAGCGTGGCGCGCCAGTCGGCGATGCCGCCGATATTGTTGATGAACCACCGCAATGAGGAATGAACCTGGTTGAACGCGCCCACCGCCATCATCAGCCCGCCAAACGAGATATCGCCCGCGAAATAGACCGGCGAGGCGACGAGGATCGGCGCGATCACGGTAATCCAGCCATAGGTGTCGGTGACCCAGGCGAGGTTTATCTGCGTGGCGTAGATGCGGCGGATCGCGTCGAGCACCGCTGCCAGGTCGAGGTTCAGCCGCCGCTTCTCGCCCGGCTCGCCGCGCCCCAGCGCAATCGCATCGATATGCTCGTTGGCCCGCACCATCGAGAAGCGCAGATCGGCCTCGCGCGCATAATGGTCGCTGTTTTGCATGATCAGCGGACGCCCGACCAGCCAGCTCAGCCACGAGGCGGAGCCGGCATAGAAGATCGCCGCCCACACCATGTAGCCGGGGATCGCCAGCGAGTGCCCGTCGAAATGGAAAATGAAGCCCGAAGACAGCGTCCACAGCACGCCGACGAAGGAGGCAAGCAGGATAAGCGACTGCAACAGGCCGATGCCGAGGCCGGTGGTCAGGTCGGCCAGATGGCCGGCATCCTCCTGCATCCGCTGGTCCGGATTGACGCCGATGGCGCCCGCCTTGGCGACCAGGAACGCCCGGCGCGGCCGCATCCACTGGTCGATCAGGTCGAGCGTCAACGCTTCGCGCAGGCGCAGGCGAATGGTCTGGTTGAGCCATGTCTGGCCGACATTCAAGACGAGAAGCGCCCCGGCGATTTCCGCGAAGATGACGAGCTGGTGCAGGAAATCCGGCAGGTCGCGCCGCTGCAAGGCGTCGTAGAAAGGCGCGTTCCAGCGGTTCAGCAGGATTTGCCCGCCGGAGGTGGCGACGATGATGGCAATGATGGCCGCCCCGAAAAACATAAGCTTGCCCCGGATGGGCGAACCGGCCAGCGCCTGCCGCACGGTCCCGATCTGGTCGCCAAGGCTGCTGACCCGCACGACGGCCGAAGCCGGCTTCGGCGCATTCTTGCCGTCCGCGGGAGCGTGGCTTTCTTCATTCGCCATGGATGGCACCTTTATATCTGCCGACCCGATGCCGGATCGCGGCCCACCGGTTAGCAAAATAGCGTTGAACAGCGAAGTGGCAGGCGATCACGAATGCGTCGGCGGGCCGATCCTGGGGCCATGACCATCGCCATCGCGGCGCATGCCGGCAACGCCTTGCGGCGACAGCACCGGCACGAAGACGCGGCGCGATGCCCGCTGCGCAATCGGCACGCCCTGGTAGATGCGCTTTTGCGCGGCGACGACGATGACGCCGGAAAACATCGGCCACAGCCGCCGCCCCATGCGCTCCAGCAATGCGTGAAACCGCATCATGAAGCCGCGCCGCGAGGGCGGAAACAGCAGCGCATCCGCCCAGGCGGCGGGGGTGAAATTGGCCTCGCGCAGCAATTCGGTCAGTTGCCCGCGCGAAAACGGCCGGCCGATGCCGAACGGCGTGTGTTCGAAGCGCGCCCACACGCCGCGCCGGTTCGGCACGACGATGACGACGCGGCCCGCCGGCGACAGCACCCGCCAGATCTCGTTCAGCGTTTCGCGCGGGTTTTCGGCATGTTCCAGCGAATGCACCAGCAGCATGCGGTCGATCGAGGAATCGACCAGCGGCAGTTCCTCGTCGAACACCAGCGCGGTCGCCGTCGGCCCGGTCGCCGGCCACACCACCGCCCCTTGCGTCGCCGGCATGAAGGCGAACACGCGCTCGGCGTCGCTGCCGAACCGCTCCAGCCACGGCAGCGTATAGCCGAGGCCGACCAGCCTTTCGTTCGGCACCGTTCCCCACAGCGTGGAAAGCGCCATGCTGATCGAATGCTCGGTCAGGCGGCCGAGCGGCCCGGCATAGAAAGCGCGAAGATCGACGATGTCGGAATGCATGGGCCTGCCTGTTGCGAGCCATGGACGGTAGCCGCGATGCAAGGCGAGTTCAACAAAGCATCTCGAAACGGGTGACAGCCGGACCTGCGGGCACTATGTGTGCAGCGACCATGGGAGAATTTGAAATGACCATCGAAATCGATCAGTTCATGTGCCGCGAGGACAATTTCGGCGTATTGATCCATGACCCGAAAAGCGGCGCGACAGCATTGATCGATGCGCCCGAGGAGAAGTCCATCCTTGCCGCCATCGAGCGCACCGGCTGGAAACCCTCGCTGATCCTGACCACCCACCACCATGTCGACCATGTCGAAGCCAATTTGGCGCTCAAGGAACGCTTCAAGCTGCGCATTATCGGCCCCGAAGCGGAAAAGGCAAAGATTCCGGGCATCGACGAGACGGTCGGACAGGGATCGGTAGTGCCGTTCGGCGACGAAAAGGTCGAGGTGATCTTCACGCCCGGCCACACCGCCGGCCACGTCTCCTATCATTTCCCGCAGTCGAAGGTGCTGTTTGCCGCCGATACGCTGTTTGCGCTGGGCTGTGGCCGGCTGATGGAATGCCCGCCGCCGGTGATGTTCGAATCGCTGAAGAAGCTCGCCGCGCTGCCGCCCGAAACGGCGGTCTATTGCGGCCATGAATACACGCTTTCCAACGCCCGCTTCGCCCTGACCATCGATCCCACCAATACCGCGCTGCAAGCGCGGGCGAAGAAGATCGAGGCATTGCGCGCCGAGGGCAAGCCGACTTTGCCGACCACAATCGGCGAGGAGCTGGCGACCAATCCGTTTCTGCGCTGGGCCGACCCGGCGATCCGCAAGAACCTCGGCATGGAAAATGCCGCCGACGCAGAAGTGTTTGCCGAAATCCGCAAGCGCAAGGATAATTTCTAGGCCGGCCGCCACCCGGCGCGGCCAAATTTCGCCGTTCTATTCCGTTGCCTCGAAACGCCGCGCGCGCACCGTAATGGTGCCGATCTGCGTGCCGACCGTGGCGTAGATCGGCGCGTAGACGCCGGTCTGGCCAAGCGGCGCGAACGTCACCTTGATGCGGCTTTTCTTTTTCAGGAATTCAAGCGCCTTGCGGCCCTTGCGGTAGCCGGACACCGGCTCGAAGCCCAGCCGGCAGGTCACCGTCGGCCCCTGGTAGCCCTTGACGGAAATCGTGCCTTTCTCGGCTTGGTCAAGCACCAGATCGGCGCGCATCTCCCCGTCATAGAGCTTGACCCTGCGCCCGCACACCTTGTCCGGGCTGTCGGTGCGGATGACGGTGGCGGCGATCGGATCGGCGATGCCGGCCAGGTCGCCCATGTCCAGTTGCAGCCAATCCGCGCCGCGCGGCTTCGGCGGCGGCACGACCTTGGTCGAGACGACCTTGCCGTCCTTGAAGCCTATGTCGATCAGCGACACCTTCTTGCCGGACGTATAGTCGGCGCGAAAGGCCGCCGGCTCGATCCGGTCGGCCAGCACGCGGCCAGATGTCGTAATGGTGCCCTTCGTATCGTCGAAAAGCTGGGCAAGCCCGGCGCTGGAAACCGTGCCATGGATTGAATAGGCGTCGTTCTCATAGCGGCTTTCAAACGTCGCCCTGGCTACCGACAAGCCGAGAAACGACACCGTATAATCGCCGCGAAAGGCACGCGGACCGGCGGCAAAGGCCGGCGAGGCAGGGCCGGACATGCCGACGCCCGCAAGCACGGTCGCCAGAAGGGCGGCAAAAGAGCGATGGGCGTGAGGCATGGCCGGCATGGTCCGAGCGGGAGCGCGTGAGTTGGGGAAAGCGTCCCTCTTTGCTGTCTGGCCCGTTGCTTGCCGCCCAATTCCGGCGTTTATATGGTGGTTCGCCCGGAAGCTTGCGCTTGACGTGCAGGCGAAATCCCCCTATGGAACGCCAACTTTTCCATAAGGTCGCCTGATCGAGACCGCGTGCAAATTGGCGCGGCTACCAAGGTTTGGGCGAACGAGAACTGAAGGTAGCACCCATGTCCCGCACCTGCGAACTCACGGCCAAGTCGGTCATGACCGGCAACAATGTGAGCCACGCCAACAACAAGACCCGGCGCCGGTTCCTGCCGAACCTGGTCAACGTCACGCTGATCTCGGAAGCGCTGAACCAGAACGTGCGCCTGCGCGTTTCGGCCAATGCGCTGCGCTCGGTCGAACATCGCGGCGGGCTCGACGCCTTCCTCGCCAAGGCCGACGTCAAGGAGCTGTCGCAGCGCGCCCGCCTCCTGAAGAAGCAGATCGCCAAGAAGCTGGCCGACCAGCCGGCTGCCTGAATTTCTCGGCTGCCTGAATTCGCTGCTTGAATTCAGACGGGCCAACCACTTGATTGAAGCGTGATCCGGCATCGCCGGCCACGTTCCGCTGGTTCCATTACCCAGGATAAAAAAATGCCTTTTCTCTCCCGTTACCTGCCGTTCGTGGCCGCCATGGCGCTTGTCGTCGTGGCGTCGAACGTGCTTGTCCAGTTCCCGATGGCCGGCACGGTCGGCGGCCTGTCTCTGGCCGATATCCTGACCTGGGGCGCGTTCACCTATCCGTTCTCCTTCCTCGTCACCGATCTCGCCAACCGCCGCTATGGGCCGAAGGTGGCGCGCCGCATCGTCTTCGTCGGCTTCATGACGGCCATCATCTGCTCGATCCTCATCCCGCCGCTGCTCTACCGCCATGGCCTGATCCAGTTCGAGACGGCGGCCGACCGCCTGGTGCGCATCGCCGCCGCTTCCGGCTCGGCCTTCCTCGTCGCCCAGCTTCTGGACGTCACCATGTTCAACCGCCTGCGCCGGCAAAGCTGGTGGCGCGCCCCGGTGGCCGGCACGCTGGCCGGCTCGGTGTTCGACACGCTGGTGTTCTTCACCGTCGCCTTTGCCGGCGCCTTCGCCTTTGCCGGCCCTAACGATGCCTTCGCGCTGGAGACAGCGCCGCTGATGGGCGTGCTGCCGGTCGAGACCATGCGCTGGGTTTCGTGGGCGCTTGGCGACCTCTCGGTCAAGCTGATCATCGCGGTGGTCGCGCTCATCCCCTATCGGCTGATCGCCCAGCGCTGGAGCCGGCCGGCGGTTGCCGCGTGATCCCCTGGGTCCAGCTTGACGCCGCGCCGCTGCCGGAAGGCGGCGAGCTTCGCCTGAAGCAGCGCGGCCATGAATTCTCGATCATGCTCGGCGCCAACGAGCTGATGAACAGCCGCCTTTCCGGCTCCGAGGAAGCGCTCGCTTCGCTGAGCTGCGAGCGTATCCGGGGACGGGCCGCGCCAAACCTCCTCATCGGCGGGCTGGGCATGGGCTTCACGCTGCGCGCCGCCCTCACCGAATTGGGGCCGGATGCGAAGATCGCGGTGGCCGAACTGGTGCCGGCCGTCGTCGCCTGGGCGCGCGGGCCGATGGCGGCGGTGTTCGGCGCTTGCCTGGACGATCCGCGCGTCGCCATCCACGAAACCGATGTCGGCCTACTGATCCGCGCCGAGGCTGCGCAATATGACGCCATCCTGCTCGATGTCGACAACGGCCCCGAAGGCCTGACCCGCAAGGGCAATGATGCGCTTTACGACCCGCGCGGGCTTTCGCAGGCCCATGCCGCGTTACGGCCGGGCGGCGTTCTGGCGGTCTGGTCGTCTGCGCCGGATGCCGGCTTCACGCGAAGGCTGACCCGTACGGGTTTCGCCGTCGACGAGATAAAAATCCGCGCCAACGGCAAGCGCGGCGCGCGCCACACCATCTGGCTCGCCACCCGCAAAGCCTGACGGCCTGGCAATCTTCGTCAGGTCTTGCAATCCTCGTCAGCCCGGCAGTCTTCGTTACCCATTGTTCAAATGGAGGATATTACCGTCCGGGTCCTTGAACCAAACCATCTTCATTTCGCCGGCGACATGAATGTCGCCCTTGCGTTCGATATCGTCATAATGCTCGAAGACGACGCCCTTGCCCTTGAGATTTTCGGTGATCGGCTCGATCTCGTCGCCGACGTCCCACACCACCGCATTGGCCTTGTTGGTTCGCGCAAAGTCGGAGCGATAGACGACAAGCGAGGTGGCGCCGGTGCGAAAGACCAGCACGTCGCCCATGCTTTGGTCGACGATTTCAAGCCCCAGTATGTCCCGGTAGAAGGCGCGCGCCTTTTCGATATTGCTTACCGCAACGATAGCGGATGAAGATTTGTCCTTCAGCATGATGGTTCCTTCCCACGAAAAGCCCGCCGCCACGAACCGGCCTTACCGCTGTTTACATAACGGATCGGCCGTCGCTTCGTTGCAAGAACGCCCCAATGGGACGCCCCGATGGGTCGCCCGCATGGGTACTTGAGTGGGACGCCCGGATGGCCGGCCATCCGACATTTTCGTCGGCGCAGGCGTGGGAACCGCCTCGACCGCACGTTTTCTCGTTGCCACGCCCGGCATTCGCCGTCTGACTGTTGTCAAAGAACGCTGCCCTTATGCAGGGGCAGGTGGGAAGCGGGGCGCGAGGCCGAGCCTTCCAGAGTGATAAGTTACGTGGCGCGAACCTCGCGTCCCGCCGGTGTTCTTGCCTCACCGCCGGGAGGCGCATTTGCGCGCACAAGCC
>DASYCS010000222.1:0-3290 GCA_036500025.1 Mesorhizobium sp.
TCTGACCGAGCTTCAGGCCAGGCAGGAACGCCGCAACGCCGCCTCCAAGGAGATCGGCAACGCCATGCGCAATGGCGATTCCGCCCTTGCCGAAAAGCTGAAAGGCGAGGTCGGCGCGATCAAGGATTTCATCCAGAACGGCGAGGCGCGCGAACGCGAACTCGATAAGGCGCTGAACGATGCGCTGGCCGTGCTGCCCAACGTGCCGCTGGCCGATGTCCCGGTCGGCAAGGACGAGCACGACAATGTCGAGCGCCGCCGCTTCGGCGACGAGTTGATCGCCCAGCGCCGGCCGCGCATGGGCAACAAGCCGAAAGAGCATTTCGAGATTGGCGAAGCGCTGGGCCAGATGGATTTCGAGCGCGCCGCCAAACTCTCCGGCTCGCGCTTCACCGTGCTGAAAGGCCAGCTTGCGCGGCTGGAACGCGCCATCGGCCAGTTCATGCTTGACCTGCACACTACCGAACACGGCTACACCGAAGTGCAGGTGCCCCTGCTGGTGCGTGATGAGGCGCTTTTCGGCACCGGCCAGTTGCCGAAATTCGAGGAGGATTTGTTTTTCGCGCCGCATGGCGACGGCAGGCTTGGTCTCATCCCCACCGCCGAAGTCCCGCTTACGAATCTCGTGCGCGAGGAAATCACCGCCCACGAAAAACTGCCGCTGCGCATGACGGCGCTTAGCCCGTGCTTTCGTTCGGAGGCCGGCTCGGCGGGCAGGGATACGCGCGGCATGTTGCGCCAGCATCAGTTCTACAAGGTTGAGCTGGTGTCGATCACCGATGCGGAAAGCTCGATTGCCGAGCATGAGCGCATGACCGAATGCGCCGAGGCGGTGTTGAAAAAGCTCGAACTGCCGTTCCGGACCATGACGCTTTCCACCGGCGATATGGGTTTTGGCGCGCAGAAAACTTACGACATCGAGGTGTGGCTGCCCGGCCAGAACGCCTACCGCGAAATCTCGTCCTGCTCGGTCTGCGGCGATTTCCAGGCGCGCCGCATGGATGCCCGCTACAAGGTCAAGGACGAGAAGGCGACGCGCTTCGTCCACACGCTGAACGGTTCGGGCACGGCGGTCGGCCGCGCGCTGATCGCGGTGATGGAAAATTACCAGGATGAGGA
This sequence comes from Mesorhizobium sp., assembly GCA_036500025.1. Lineage (GTDB taxonomy): Bacteria > Pseudomonadota > Alphaproteobacteria > Rhizobiales > Rhizobiaceae > Mesorhizobium. Next base: position 1,120 of record DASYCS010000222.1, read on the forward strand.
TGGCTGCGTAACCATTCCTGAAGCGCTGAAGCCCTATATGGGCGGCCTCGAAAAGATTTCGGCGAAATGATGCGTATTCTGCTCACCAATGACGATGGCATCCATGCCGAAGGCCTGGCCGTCCTCGAACGCGTCGCGCGCACGCTGTCGGACGATGTCTGGGTGGTCGCGCCTGAAACCGACCAGTCCGGCTACGCGCATTCGCTGTCGATTTCGGAGCCGCTGCGCCTGCGCAAGATCGGCGAGAAGCATTTCGCCGTGCGCGGCACGCCGACCGATTGCGTCATCATGGGCGTCAAGAAAATCCTGCCCGCCGCGCCCGACCTGATTTTGTCGGGCATCAATTCCGGTGCCAACGTCGCCGACGACGTCACCTATTCCGGCACGGTGGCCGGCGCCATGGAAGGCGCGCTGCTCGGTATCCGTTCGATAGCGCTGAGCCAGGCCTATAATTATGTCGGCGAGGAGCGCGTCGTTCCCTACGGGACTGCCGAAACATTGGCGCCGGCGCTGCTGAAGAAGCTGGTTGCCATGCCCTTGCCGGACGGCGTGCTGCTCAACGTCAATTTTCCGAATTGCCCGGTCGAGGAAGTGGCGGGCACGGTCGTCGCCAAGCAGGGCAAGATGGTTCACTCCATGTGGGTGGACGAGCGCCGCGACGGGCGTGGGCTGCCCTATTACTGGCTGCGCTTCGGGCGCGATGCGGCGGAAGGCAAGGAGGGGACCGATCTTCAGGCGCTGGGCGAACGGCTGGTTTCGGTGACGCCGCTGCATCTCGATTTGACGGCGCACGAGCTTCGCGATCAACTGGCCAGGGTTCTTGCATGATTCCTGGCGCCGGCCCGGCCCCAGTTGCCCTGACCACAGGTTTTTGCATGACACAGGCGCGCGCATGACGCTGGCTACCGATGAGCGTGAAGGGTTTGCTGCTTTCCTGCTGCGGCTGCGGGGCAGGGGCACCGTGCCGAAAGCGCTGGTCGCCGCTTTCGAAGCCACCCCGCGTCGGGGTTTCATCTCCGGCCATTTCCATTCAATCGCCTGGTCGGATCGCACCATGCCCATCGAATGCGGCGAGGCCATCGAAGGGGCAGACCTTCAGGCCGCCGTTATCGCCGCGCTCGCGATCGAGCCGGGCAACCGCGTGCTGGAGATCGGCACCGGCTCCGGCTACACCGCTGCCGTGATGGCGCGGCTGGCCGGCCGCGTCGTCACCGTCGACCGCTACAAGACGCTTGCCGACCAGGCCCGCCAGCGCTTCGAGGCGCTCGGCATCGGCAATGCCATGGCGCGCCAGGCCGATGGCTCGAACGGACTTCCCAATGAAGGCCCGTTCGACCGCATCGTTGTCTGGGCGGCGTTCGACAGCCTGCCGCGTTTCCTGCTCGACCAGCTGTCGAGCGGCGGCATCGTCATCGCACCGATCGGCCCGGAAGAGAGCGAGCAGGTGCTGGCCAAGCTGACCAAGGTCGGCAGCCGTTTTGAGCGCGAAGACATCGGCAGCGTGCGGCTTCAGCCGATCCTGCCCGGCATCGCCGCCGTTCTTTAATAAAATTCGCTTCAGAATCGAGCAGCTTAACCCGCCGGTAACATTAACGCGCTTTAATCATGCATAGTTCGTACCGGGTATGTGTGGGTTATCGCGATGCAGCTCAGTGTTTTGAAGGCCAACAGACGCAATCTGGCGCGTGGCTGCGCCGTCCTGATGGTTGCGGGCATGGCCGCCGGGTGCAGTTCCCAGGTGGCCAGGTTCGGGGACGGTCTCGACAGCGTCTCCACCGCCTCGACATCCAACCAGCGCTCGATCATCGGCCAGCAGGAGGCTTTGCAGCCTTTCCCCGGTGATACCGTTGCGCCGGCGCCGGTCCAGGCCAGCCGCGAAGCGCCGGTCGGCCGCTCCAGCCTGCCGCCGGTTTCATCGCAGTCGCTGCCGCCGGTAGCGCAGGCCGAGGCGCCGCAGCGCATGCCTGCCGCCGAAAGGCCGGTGCGCACCGCGCAATTGCAGGCTGCCCCCGACATTGACCGTGCGGTGAAAACCGCAACCGTCGCAAAACCGTTCGAGGCCGCGCAAGCCGAAGCCCCGCGCCTGAACGACAGCCAGCCGAGGCAGAAGGCGACGGAAATCATCGTCGAAAGCGGGCAGACCGTTTCCGGTCTTTCGCACCGCTACGGCG
>DASYCS010000223.1:0-8746 GCA_036500025.1 Mesorhizobium sp.
CCCTTCGAACAGAGCGCCGGCTATTCACGCGCCGTCGTCCAGGGCGACTGGTGTTTCGTCTCCGGCACCACCGGCTACGACTATGCGACCATGACGATGCCCGAGACCGTCGAGGCGCAGGCCCGCAACTGCCTGGCGACCATCGCCGCGGCGCTGGCGCAAGGCGGCTTCGAACTGACGGACGTGGTGCGAGCGCGCTACTACATCACCGACGCCGCCTTCGTCGACCGCGTCTTTGCCATTCTCGGCGAACATTTCGGCGAAATCCGCCCTGCGGCGACAATGATCGTCTGCGGCCTCAACAAGCCGGAAATGAAAATCGAGATCGAGGTGACCGCCCTCAGGGCCGCCTGACGACAGGACGCCTCGCCAAACGCCATCCCCGCCCGGCTGCTGGCCCCCAGTCTATCTACCGGCCCACTCTGGCTCCCGCTATTGCGCAAGCTGTCGCCGGATCAATCGATTTTGATCGCTCTTATTGGACTTCGGGCCTGCGAATACCCATTTTAGGGGAAACCAAACACATGGGAGTCAAACATGCCTGACTATCGCAAGTCGGAGGAGGCCGTTTCCGCGCTGTCGCCCGAACAATACCGCGTCACCCAGCAGAGCGGCACCGAGCGGCCCGGTACCGGCGAATATCTCAACAACAACGAACCGGGCATTTATGTCGACATCGTCTCCGGCGAACCGCTGTTCGCCTCGGCAGACAAGTTCGATTCGCATTGCGGCTGGCCAAGCTTCACCAAGCCGATCGATCCCGCTTACGTCAACGAACTGCGTGACGCCTCGCACGGAATGGTCCGCACCGAAGTCCGCTCGACGCATGGCGACAGCCATCTCGGCCACGTCTTTCCCGATGGCCCGCGCGATCGGGGCGGCCTGCGCTACTGCATCAATTCGGCCTCGTTGCGCTTCATTCCCCGCGCGGAAATGCAAGCCAACGGCTATGGCAACTACCTCGACCAAGTGGAGACTGTATCATGAGTAATGAACGTGCTGTTCTTGCCGGCGGCTGCTTCTGGGGCATGCAGGATTTGATACGCCGCTTTCCCGGCGTGATTTCGACCCGCGTCGGCTATAGCGGCGGCGATGTCCCCAACGCCACCTACCGCAACCACGGCAGCCATGCCGAAGCCATCGAGATCGTCTTCGATCCGCAAAAGACCTCGTTCCGCACGCTGCTGGAATTCTTCTTCCAGATCCACGATCCGTCGACGCGGGACCGCCAGGGCAACGATCGCGGCGCCAGCTATCGCTCGGCCATCTTCTATACCAGCGACGAACAGAAGCTCGTCGCCGAAGACACCATCGCCGATGTCGACGCATCCGGCCTGTGGCCGGGCAAGGTGGTGACGGAACTGGCCCCCGTCAGCGATTTCTGGGAAGCCGAGCCGGAGCACCAGGATTATCTGGAGCGGATCCCACACGGCTACACCTGCCATTTCGTGCGCCCGAACTGGAAACTGCCGCGCCGGGCGAACGCCGCCTGATAAAAGACGCCACGCCGCAAGGTTGGCAAAAAGACCGGGCGGCCCTCGTCGCCCGGTCTTTTTTTATGGCCGGGTAGCTCACGTTCCCGGCAAGTCTGACGAAGCATCTTGCACGCCACCCGCTTGCCGTTTAGCAAGGCCGCGACTGAAAACATCTTTGGGACGGCTCTCATGGCAACAAAAAATCTTTTCCTCCTGCCCGGCGACGGCATCGGCCCCGAGGCGATGGGCGAAGTGAAGAAGCTCATCGCTGCCATGAACGAGAAGCTGGGCAGCGGTTTTTCGACCGATGAAGGACTGGTCGGCGGCTCCGCCTACGACGCGCATGGCCAGGCCATCTCGGATGCCGACATGGAAAAGGCGTTGGCGGCCGACGCCGTGCTGTTTGGCGCGGTCGGCGGCCCGAAATGGGATGCCGTGCCTTATGAAGTGCGCCCGGAAGCCGGCCTGCTGCGGCTGCGCAAGGATCTCGAACTGTTCGCCAATCTGCGCCCGGCCATCTGCTACCCCGCGCTCGCCGCTTCTTCCTCGCTGAAGCCGGAAGTGGTCGAGGGCCTCGACATCCTCATCGTGCGCGAACTGACCGGCGGCGTCTATTTCGGCGAACCCAAGCAGATCATCGACCTAGGCAACGGCCAGAAGCGCGGCATCGACACCCAGGTCTACGACACTTTCGAGATCGAACGCATTTCGGGCGTCGCCTTTGAGCTGGCCCGCACCCGCAACAACCACGTCACCTCGATGGAAAAGCGCAACGTCATGAAGTCCGGCGTGCTGTGGAACGAGGTGGTCACCCAGACGCACAAGGCCAGATATGCCGACGTGAAGCTCGACCACATGCTGGCCGATTCCGGCGGCATGCAATTGGTGCGCTGGCCCAAGCAGTTCGACGTCATCGTCACCGACAACCTGTTTGGCGACATGCTCTCGGATATTGCCGCCATGCTGACCGGTTCGCTCGGCATGCTGCCTTCGGCATCGCTGGGCGCGCCGGACGCCAGGACAGGCAAGCGCCGCGCGCTCTACGAGCCGGTACACGGCTCCGCGCCGGATATCGCCGGCCAGGGCATCGCCAACCCCATCGCCATGATCGCCTCCTTCGCCATGTGCCTGCGCTATTCCTTCAACATGGTGGCCGAAGCCGACCGGCTGGAAGCCGCCATCGCCGCCGTGCTCGACGCGGGCCTGCGCACCAAGGACATCATGTCGCCCGGCATGACCGAAGTAGGCACCACTCGGATGGGCGACGCCATCATCGAGAAGTTTTTGGCGGCGTAAGTTACCCGCCCGCTGTCGATACAGCCGTCACCCTCGGCACAAGGCCGAGGATGACGGCAAGAGTTGCCTCCGCACTTTCTCCACAGTACGAAAATGCCTATTCCGGCTTCTTCTTGGCTTTCTTCGCCTTCGGCGGGCCTGACTTATCGAATTTCGGCTTTGCCGACTTGCTCGCCCACGGTTTCGCATCGGCGGCGTAGGCGGGTTTTTCGCGCTTCTCGAAGGGGCGCTTCGGGCTGGCATTGTCAAAGCTGCCCTTGCCGCGATGCGGCTTCTTGTCGGGGCTGGGCGGATTATAGCCGGCGCGCGACAGATCGGGCTGGCCTTCCAGCCGCTTCACCGTGATGCTTCCCTGCACCTTGTGGTCAGGCCCGAGGCTTGCGAAAAACCGGTCGGCGCTGGCGGCCGCGATCTGCACGAAGCTTTCTTCCGGCTGCATCTTGATCGCGCCGATCTCGCGCTTGGTGATGCCGCCGCTGCGGCACAGCATGGGGATCAGCCAGCGCGGCTCGGCGTTCTGCCGGCGCCCGACCGACAGCGAAAACCAGACGCTGTCGCCGAAATCGTCGCGACGGCCTGGCTTGTCGTCGTAGGATGCAACGGCTCGCTCACCGCGCTCCGGCGAAGGCCTGAACGCCACCGGCTCGGCAAGGTCTTCCGGCGCCGAACGCCCGGCGCGGCTTAGTCGCAGAAACGCCACCGCGACCTGCTCCGCATTGTGCGTTTCCATCAACGCGGTGACGAATTCGCGCTCCTCGTCTGCGACCGGCTGGGTAAAGGCGCTGTCGGCCAGCATCCGCTCATTGTCGCGCCGCATGACCTCATCCGCCGAAGGCGGGCTTGCCCATTCGGGCGTAATGCCGGCGTTTTGCAGCAAGCGCTCGGTGCGTCGCCGCGCGTGATGCGGAATGATCAGCGCGCTGACGCCCTTGCGCCCGGCACGTCCCGTACGCCCGCTGCGATGCAGCAGCGTTTCCGGGTTGGTCGGCAAATCGGCGTGGATCACCAGTTCGAGATTGGGCAGGTCGATGCCGCGCGCCGCCACGTCGGTGGCGATGCAGACCTTGGCGCGGCCGTCGCGCATCGCCTGCAAGGCATGGCTGCGCTCGTTCTGGCTAAGCTCGCCCGAAAGCGCCACCACCGAGAAATTGCGGTTGTTGAACCGCGCGGTCAGGTGATTGACGGCCGCGCGCGTGTTGCAGAACACCAGCGCGTTCTTGGCCTCGTAATAACGCAGCACGTTGATGATGGCGTTTTCGCGGTCCGCCGGCGCAACGGCAAGCGCCCGGTACTCGATGTCGTGGTGCTGTTTTTCCTCGCCGGCGGCGGTGATGCGCACGGCGTCGCGCTGGTAGCCCTTGGCCAGCGTGGCGATCGAACGCGGCACGGTGGCCGAAAACATCAGCGTGCGGCGCTCGGCCGGCGCTGCGTCCAGGATGAATTCCAGGTCTTCGCGAAAACCGAGGTCGAGCATCTCGTCGGCCTCGTCCAGCACCACCGCCTTCAGTGCGGTCATGTCGAGCGCATGGCGGGTGATGTGGTCGCGCAGGCGGCCGGGCGTGCCGACGACGATATGCGCGCCGCGCTCCAACGCGCGCCGCTCGGTGCGCATGTCCATGCCGCCGACGCAGGTGGCGATGGTGGCGCCCGTCATCTCGTAGAGCCATTCCAGTTCGCGCGCCACTTGCAGGGCGAGTTCGCGGGTGGGCGCGACGGCCAGGGCCAGCGGCGCACCGCCCTGCGAAAACCGCGCCGCCTCGCCCAGCAGCGTCGGCGCCAGCGCCAGGCCGAAGGCCACCGTCTTGCCGGAACCGGTCTGCGCCGAAACCAGCGCATCGGCCTGCCCCAGTTCGGAAGCGACGACCGCCTTTTGAACCGGGGTCAGCTCGGAATAACCGCGTTTTTCCAGCGCCTGGGCCAGCGCGGGAACGATAGTATCAAACATCATGTTCATCTTTCGGAATTCTGGGCTTTTTGGCACGCCGGGCGGCTCATCCGCCCAAGGCACGTCGAGGCAAGCGGTGCCCGTCAAACGATCTTGGCCGTTCGTACTTCGCGCGGCCGCCATTGTACAGGTGCCGCGCGATTGACTCTTTGCCCAAACCGCGTAAAAGCCGGCTCCGAACAGGGCATCCTTCCATGCGCGGCCTTCTGATGGCGTTTTTCGCATTCGACTTCCCCGGCCACGATGCTTCCGCATCGGGCGGGCGTGTCGGCTTGTCCCTGCATTCGACCAAAACCACGGCCAAAAAAACGACCGCCAAAACGGTCTGATCTCCCTTGGCCTGCTCGCCCTCTCCCGGGTCTGGCCAAATGGGGTCAGGAATTTGGGGGACGAACCCGCTCCGGCCGGCGGGTTTCTCCAAGCGAACAAGCGGAGAGCGACAGGAGAATTTTCGATGGGTTTCAAGGTTGCGGTAGTCGGCGCCACGGGCAATGTGGGCCGCGAAATGCTCAATATTCTGGAAGAACGCGGCTTCCCGATCAGCGAGATCGTGCCGCTCGCCTCGCGCCGCTCGCTCGGCTCGGAAGTGTCCTTCGGCGACAAGACGCTGAAGACCCGCGTGCTCGACCAGTATGATTTTTCCGATACCGACATCGTGCTGATGTCGGCCGGCGGCAATGTTTCCAAGGAATGGTCGCCCAAGATCGGCAAGATGGGCTGCGTCGTCATCGACAATTCGTCGGCCTTCCGCACCGATCCGGACGTGCCGCTGATCGTGCCGGAAGTGAACCCCGAAGCCATCGACGGCTTCACCAGGAAGAACATCATCGCCAACCCCAACTGCTCGACCGCGCAGATGCTGGTGGCGCTGAAGCCGCTACATGACGCCGCCACCATCAAGCGCGTCGTCGTCGCCACCTACCAGTCGGTCTCCGGCGCGGGCAAGGAAGGCATGGATGAACTGTTCACTCAGACGCGCGCCGTGTTCGTGGCCGACACGGTCGACGTGAAGAAGTTCACCAAGCGCATCGCGTTCAACGTCATCCCGCACATCGACGCCTTCATGGAAGACGGCACCACCAAGGAAGAGTGGAAGATGGTGGCCGAAACCAAGAAGATGCTCGATCCCAAGATCAAGGTGACGGCGACCTGCGTGCGCGTGCCGGTGTTCATCGGCCACTCCGAGGCGGTCAACATCGAATTCGAAAGGCCGATCACCGCCGACGAGGCCCGCGAGATCCTGCGCGAGGCGCCCGGGTGCCTGGTCATCGACAAGCACGAGGATGGCGGTTACGCCACGCCCATCGAATGCGCCGGCGAAGACGCCACCTACATCTCCCGCATCCGCGAGGATTCGACCGTCGACAACGGCCTCAACATCTGGATCGTCTCCGACAATCTGCGCAAGGGGGCGGCGCTCAATGCCGTGCAGATCGCCGAACTGCTGATCGCCCGCGGCCTGATTTCGCCGAAGCAGAAAGCAGCCTGAACAACCCCACTCTATAGGCGCTGTCGCGGCAACCTCGCGACAGCGCCGACAGGCGGAGCCAAAATGGCGTCGCCGTCTTGCGTGAAAGCCTAGCCGTTTTCACGCGCCAGCGCTTCCAGCATTGCCATCGCCTCGCCGGCGCGCTCCGCCGGCACGAACAGGTGGTCGTGAAAGAAGGCCGACACCGGGTTGACGCCCATGCCCGCTTTGGCAAGCCTTGCCGTGATCGCGGCAAGGAACCCGACCGCTTCCAACGACGAATGAACCATGAGTGTGATCCTGCGGCAGGCAAACGCGCCGGCCAGCCCCGCCGCCTCTGCCTCCTCGGCGCGCAAAACCAGCGTCGTGCCCTCATCCTCGTGAAACGTCATCACAGGCTGGAGATTATCCGGCATCGGCTGGCCGAGCGGCAATATGGCGAAGACATACCGGTTCGCATCGAGCTGCGGGCGCATCGAGCGGAGCAACTGCTTGAGATCGGTTTCACCGGCCATTGAAATCCCGCTTTATTTCGCCGCGCGGCTCGCCTGCGCGCCGGCCTTTGCGATAAATTACTGATTCACCACGTTAAACAATGTGCGGCAAGCCATCGCCGGTAGCCTTTCATTTGCCGTGTTCGGATCGAATCGTCGTATCGTGCGTTTTATTGTGCTTTGCTGGGCTGGACATTCATTCTCTGGGAGAACCACGATGAAGAAGATTTTGGTGATGATGGCGCTGCTGCTGCCGATTGCAGCCTGTTCGCAGACGGAGCAAGGAGCGGCCATTGGCGGCCTCGGCGGGGCTGCGATAGGCAGTGCCGTTGCCGGTGATCCGCTGGAAGGCGCCGTTATCGGCGGCGCGGTCGGCGCGGTCGGCGGCGCGCTGATCGGCAGTGCCAACGAACGCGGCCAGTGCCGCTACCGTGACCGCTACGGGCGGGTTTATGCCGGTCGCTGCCCAAGCCGCTATGACGACCACCGCGATCGCCGCTACTACAAGCGCCGGCACTACAACAATTACGGCGGCTACTGACACCGTTGCATTGGCTTCGGCTGCACGGGCTGCGGCCGGAAGCCTCTGGCCAAACAAAAAAGCTGCGCGGATCGGTCGATCCGCGCAGCTTTTTCATTCGTGGAAGATCGGCTTACTCGGCCGAGGCTTCGGCTTCCGCCGGGGCGGCGGTCGCGGCGGCAACGGCTGCCGCGGCATCCTCCTGCGCCTTCTTCAAAAGGGCCGCGCGTTCCTGCGCCTTCTTGCCCGGCTCTGCCTTCTTCGGGTTGGAGCGGGTGTCGCGCTTGACGATACCGGCCTCATCGAGGAAGCGCAGCACGCGGTCCGTCGGCTGCGCGCCATGCGAGAGCCAATGCTTGACGCGGTCGGCATCGACCTTCACGCGCTCGCCATCCTTGGGCAGCAGCGGGTTCCACGAGCCGATCTGCTCGATGAAACGGCCGTCGCGCGGGCTGCGCGCATCGGCGATAACGACGTGGTAGTAAGGACGCTTCTTGGAGCCCGCGCGGGCCAGTCTGATTTTCAGTGACATTGTTCTTCTCCTAAAGGCTTCTATTGGTGGGTTGGATTACGGCTGGTCGTCAGCCGGTTTTGGTTACGCCGCTGCTCGAAGCGGCATTCTTTTCCCCGCCGCTGCTCGAAGCGGCGATTTGCTCGTGGTGGCGAATGACTTCGCGCACGACGAAATTGAGAAACTTTTCAGCGAAATCCGGATCGAGATGCGCCTCGTCCGCCAACCGGCGCAGGCGGCCGATCTGCTCGGCTTCGCGGCTCGGATCGGCGGGCGGCAGCCCATGCGTCGCCTTCAGCACGCCGACCGCCTTGGTGCAGCGGAAACGCTCGGCCAGCATGTGGATCAGGGCCGCATCGATATTGTCGATGGATGCGCGGTAATCGACGAGGATTTTGCGCGCCTGTTCGGCATCGTTCATGGCAACCTCCCGGAATGGCCAAGGAATTCGGATGGCGGAAGATGGCGATAGATTTCAAGCACGCCATAGGGCTTGATTTCCACCGAGCCGTCGTGCCGGGCGCCAAGCCGCTCGGCAAGCTTGAACGAGCGCTCATTGCCCGGAAAGATCGCCGATATGGCCGTCGTCCAGCCAAGTTCGCTGTAAGCGAACGCGATCGACCGCGCCGCCGCTTCGTTCGCGTAACCGCGGCCCTGGAATTCGGGAAGGATCGTCCAGCCGATCTCGGGTTCAGGCCAGCCTTCCGGGAACCATGGCCCGACGATGCCCACCGGGCGGCCGCCCTCTTTCTCCTCGACGATGAACTTGCCGTAGCCGCGCAGCATCCACGATCCCGCATAAGCCGCCATCCGCCGCCAGGTCGCGACCAGGTTCTCCGGCCCGCCGACAAAGCTTGCGGCATCGCTGGCATAGAAGGGCGCGAAGGTCTCGACGTCGCCAGGCGCGAAGGCGCGCAGCACGAGACGTTCGGTTTCGAGGCGCGGCGTCATTTCTTGCCGCCCCTTGGCGGCAGTCCGCCACCCAGTCCGGGAAGCTTGATGCCGCCGGGAAGACCCGGCAATCCGCCAGGCAGGCC
>DASYCS010000224.1:0-1721 GCA_036500025.1 Mesorhizobium sp.
CCCGCTTCAGCTCCCATCATGATGCCGCCGATACTGTTGGGCAGGGACCAAAAGCCACCTCCGGTGATCGCGCTGTAGAACATCCCCGTGCCTGCTATCGCGACGCCGCCAATTATGCCCGCGAGAGCGGAAAAGAAAAAATCCATGCAAATCTCCAAGTTCAACTGCCGGTGATTTATCGTGGGCGCCAGTGGTCTGTCGTGGCGTCCGCGATGGCTCGAAGCGGGTGGGTGCTTATCTTCCAATTCGCCATAGCGTTGGGTTATCGTATTCATGGCCGTTGGAGGGACGGAGGCGTTACTGCCATTGGGGTAGAGGGAGTGGCTGCCCGCCTTCGCGTCACGATTCGCTGGTGCGCTCGTTGATTCCCGGCCTGCCCATCGGTCGGGAAGGGCGCCGGCGTCGAAGCCGGGCGACTTCACGGGCTGGATTTGCCGACGCATACTCGCAGGATATCGTCGAGACAGGCGCGACCGCCTTATTTTGCCGCTTTACTCTCATCGTAATGAGATGCGATTGACTCGGTCCGAGCGTAGACAGCGCGCTTCAACGGAGAAAAATCATGACCGGCGTTTCACTTTTTGTCGAACTGAAAGCAAAGGCGGGGAAGGAAGAGGAAGTAGCGGCGTTTCTGGCTGGCGCGCGGGGTCTTGCCGTGGCGGAAGCCGGCACCGTCACCTGGTACGCGGTCCGCTTCGACACCGACACGTTTGCGATCTTCGATACGTTCAACGACGATGCGGGCAGGCAGGCTCACCTTGGCGGACCGATTGCCGCCGCCCTGATGGCCAATGCCGAAGAACTGTTCGCGGTGCCGCCCGAAATCCGCAAGGCGGATGTTCTCGCCGACAAGCTGCCTTCGTAACGCGGTTTTCCGGCGGCCCGCTGGTGCCCTGAGTTTCGAGATAGCCATCTCGATTAGGTGAAGTCGGGGCCGTAGGGCGGCGGGAGCAGGGAGTTGGTCCGGAAAACCCGCGCGGGTGCATGCTCGCCGTGGGTTTTCAAACCCGCTCCCTTGGCCAATTCCGCTATATTTCGGGCGGATTGCCGCGTCTTTATCGGATAGCGTCGCCTTGCAGGCATTGTTCCAGCCACGCGATGGTTTCGGTCACGCCGGCAAGGCCGTGCGGCGCTGCCGTCGGTCCTTGCGGCCGGACGCGGATCGACAGGCCGGCGGCCTCGTTGACGGCCTCGAAGCCGTTTTCGTCGGAAGTGTCGTCGCCCAGGAACACCGGTTTCCTGCCGGCAAAGAGCGGCAGCTGCATGAAACGGCGGATGGCCGCGCCTTTGGCCGCTTCGAGCGGCATCAGTTCCACCCCGGCATTGCCGGGAAGCACGCGGTAGCCCGCTGGGAGCGTATCCAGCGCCTGTTCGACAAGCTCGACCGCGCGCGCCAGAAGATGCGGCGCCGCGCGCGTGTGCAGCGCCAGGATCGGTCCCTTGCGTTCGATGTAGACATTCGCGCCCGCGAACTCGGCTTCGATCGCTTGCGCCAGTGCGGCTATGTCCTGCGGCTCGCTCGCCGCCTCGACAGGGCCGTTCACTGCCAGCCGGTGCTCCAGCCCGTAAAGGCCGGCGGCACACAGCCTGAGCGGCGAAAACAGGTGGTCGACGACAGTTATGGAGCGGCCGGTGATGAAGGCCAGCGCGCCATCCAGCCGCGTTTCCAGCGTTTCCAGCAGCATTCGAAGCTCACCGCTGACCCGCACGTCATCCGGGTG